>JAZOLP010000035.1:0-3368 GCA_045653225.1 Bacilli bacterium | reverse complement strand
AATATGGTTTATTTAAACAAAAAATAGTTGATGGATGGCAAACTGAAATGCCTGATGTTTGGCTACCAGGTGGAGAAGTTTGGCTTACACCAAGAAGCGATAGAGTTCTAAAGGTTCGTTTTGGTGGTTGGATTAGTCAACATGAAGAAAATGGGCATTTAGTAACTGAATATCATGATGATACTGTTATTGAGGCAATGCCATATGATCTTCTAATTTCTGGTGGTGGATCTGAAATCGTATCTACACTTCGTTTATGGAAAGCTCGTAGTGTAAATACGTTTGACATGAAATCATTTAGTCAAGGTGATTACACTAAGGCTATGGAAAAAAATAATAACGCAGAAGTTATTACTAAAGTATTATATCCTTCTGATGATCATACTCAAGGTAAGACTTTAAGACTTAAACAACAATATTTCTTAGTATCTGCGTCTATTCAAAATATTATTAACGACCATTTAAAACGTTTTAAAGATATTAGAACATTACCTGAAAAGGCTGCAATTCATATTAACGATACGCATCCTGCACTTTGTGTTCCTGAACTTATGCGTATTTTAATGGATGATTTATATCTTGGTTGGGATGAAGCTTGGGATATTGTGACTAGAACAGTTGCGTATACTAACCATACAGTAATGGCTGAAGCTTTAGAAACTTGGAATGAAGATTTACTTCACAGAATTTTACCAAGAATTTATCAAATCATTCTTGAAATTAACAGACGTTTTATGGCTGATGTTTGGAATTTATATCCTGGAGAGTGGGATAGAATTAATCAATTATCGTTAATTGGTAATAATCATGTAAGAATGGCGAATTTAAGCGTTCATGCAAGTCACTGTGTTAATGGGGTTTCTGCTCTTCATAGTGATATTATTAAACGTAGTATTTTTAAAGAATTCTATACACTAACACCTGATAAATTTACTAATGTTACAAATGGTATAGCTCATAGAAGATGGCTTCATCAATCAAATCCTAGACTTTCTAACTTACTTGATGAAACAATTGGTCATGGTTGGTATTCTGATGCAAGTGACTTAAAGAAATTTAGAGTTTATGAAAATGATGAAAAAGTATTAAGTGAACTTGCAGATATTAAATATCAAAATAAAGTTGATTTTGCAAATCGTTTATATAAGAAACAAGGCGTTGTTATCGATCCTAAAACAAGATTTGATGTACAAGTAAAACGTCTTCATGCTTATAAGAGACAATTATTAAATGTTTTAAAGATTATTAATCTTTATAATATTTTAATTGAAAATCCAAATGCTGATGTTACACCACAAACTTATATTTTTGGTGCAAAAGCTGCTCCTGGATATTATCATGCAAAAGAAGTTATTGAATTAATTAACTATATCGCAAAAGATATTTCAATGCATCCTGAAATTAAAGAAAAATTAAATGTTGCGTTTATTGAAGATTATTGTGTATCTACTGCTGAGGCATTAATGCCAGCATCTGAGATTAGTGAACAAATTTCACTTGCAGGTAAAGAAGCTAGTGGTACTGGTAATATGAAATTTATGATTAATGGTGCTGTAACATTTGGTACTATGGATGGTGCTAATGTAGAAATTTGTGATTCTGTTGGTAGTGACAATATCTTTATCTTTGGTATGACAACTAAAGAAGTTGATGATTTATGGTCTAAAGGCTATAATTCAACTTATTATTATAATAATAGTATGGAACTTCGTAAGATTATTGACCGCTTAAAGAAAGGGTTTGCAGGAAAGAGTTTCGAAAATATTGCAACTTACCTTTTAACTTCAGGTGGTGTAGCAGACCAATATATGTGTCTTGCTGATTATGAAAATTATTTTGAAGTTTACAAACAAATGGATAAAGTTTATAACAATAAACTTCAATTCCAAAAAATGTCACTTGTTAATATTTCTGAAGCTGGTCGTTTTGCAGCTGATAGAAGTATCGAAGATTATGCTAGAGATATTTGGCATTTAAAGAAATTAAAGTAGTTAAATTGTAACAAAAAATTTGACTAAATACCGAATTTAGTGTATAATAACCCGTAGAAATTAGCAAGACATGTGACAAAATGTGGAGGACTAAAATTATGGCAAAGATAAATAAAATAGCAATTTTAACATCCGGCGGTGATGCTCCTGGTATGAATGCTGCAATTCGTGCGGTAGTTCGTTCAGCTTTATCTCATGGGTTAGAAGTATATGCAGTATATGAAGGGTATGCTGGATTAATTGATGGTAATATTAAAAAGATGGATCGTTCATCTGTTACTAATATCATTAATCGTGGTGGCACAATTCTAGGAACTGCTAGACTTCCAGAATTTGCAGACGATGAAGTTGCAAAAAAAGGTGTTGAAAACCTAAAGAAACTAGGAATTGATTGCTTAGTTGCAATTGGTGGTGATGGTACTTATCGTGGAGTTCTTAAACTTCATAACTTTGGAATTAACTGTATTGGTATTCCTGGTACTATTGATAATGATATTGCTTCAAGTGAATTTACAATTGGTTTTGATACTGCTGTAAATACTGCTGTTGATGCTATTGATAAACTTCGTGATACATGTAATTCACATCATAGATGTTCAGTGATTGAAGTTATGGGTCGTTATTGTGGTGATATCGCTTATGCTGCTGGTATTGCTAGTGGTGCTGACTTAATCATTACATCTGAAACTGGTTATGATGAAGAAGAAGTAATGAAGTTTATTGAAAAAGCACAAGAAGAAAATACACGTCGCTTATTAATTGTTATTACTGAAAAAATTACTGATGTTGCAGCACTTGCTAAACGTATCAAAAATGAAACAGGTTTTGATTCACGTGCTACAATTTTAGGACATATTCAAAGAGGTGGAAATCCTTCGCCATTTGATAGAGTTCTTGCAACTCGTTTAGGTGATGCTGCAGTTGATAAATTAATGGAGGGTGAATCAGGTGTTTGTATTGGTGTTTTCAATAATGAAATCGTATGTACACCTATCCCTGAAGCATTACAAATGAAAAAGAATGTATTTAGAAAATATGCTATTAATACTAACGATTCTGTTAGATAAATAAATTTTTTTGAATTAAAATTGACTAAAAGAGAAATCTTTTAGTCATTTTTTCTTATTTTTCTTCTTATTTATAAGTTATACTTATATTTACTAAGAAGAGGTGTAAAATGAAAAAAATATTTTATGTTTTGGTATTTTTAATAATTATTAATTTTTGTAATATAAATATCTTAGCTGATAATAAAATTGACTTATGCGTTGTATATGAAAAAGAATCATATGAAAAAGGTGATATTGTAAAATTATCTATTGATCTTCCTCAGTTTGCTAATCTATTCGTAACAATTATTAGAATAGAATATAATAG
>JAZOLP010000034.1:0-10923 GCA_045653225.1 Bacilli bacterium | reverse complement strand
AGCAGCTTCCATTACACCACCAGTAGCACCGAAGATTACACCAGCACCTGTGTATTCACCCATGATGTCTTGGTCGAATTCTTCATCAGGAAGTTTATTAAAGTTAATACCACTACGTTTGATTAATTTAGCAAGTTCTCTAGTAGTAAGTACTGCATCAACATCTCTTAAACCTTCAACTTCCATTTCAGGACGAGATTTTTCAAATTTCTTAGCTGTACAAGGCATAATTGATACAACGAAAATATCTTTTGGATCAATATTATTCTTTTGAGCATAGTAAGATTTAATAATAGCACCTTGCATTTGGTGAGGAGATTTACAGCTTGATAAATGATCTAATTGATCTCCATAATAATATTCAGCATAGTTAACCCAACCTGGAGAACATGAAGTAATCATTGGTAATACACCATCATTGTTCATTCTTGAAAGAAGTTCAGTAGCTTCTTCCATAATAGTTAAGTCAGCACCAAAGTTTGTATCATAAACTTTTGCAAAGCCAAGTCTCTTTAATGCAGCAACCATTTTACCAGTTACAGCTGTACCAATAGGTAAACCAAATTCTTCACCTAAAGCAGCTCTTACTGCAGGAGCAGTTTGAACAACTACATGTTTACCAGCAAGCATTGCAGCATCAACTTTTTCAATTTCACTCTTTTCAGCTAATGCACCAGTAGGACATACACTTACACATTGACCACATAGGATACATGGGCTTTCTGTAAATGAACGTTCAGCAGCAGGAGCAACGATAGTATTGAAACCACGTTTTTCGAAACCTAAAATACCAGTACCATGAGCACTTTGACAACGAGCAACACAACGACCACAAAGGATACATTTAGAAGTGTCACGAACTAATGATACAGATAAATCATCATAACTAACTGGAGTTTTTGAACCTAAGAATTTACCTTCTCTTGCACCAGTAACTTGTGCAACATATAATAATTCACAATGACCATTCTTTTCACATTGTTGACAGTTCATTGAGTGATTTGATAATAATAATTCAACACTTAAACGACGTGCAGCAGCAGCTTTTGGAGAAGAAATTTTAATTTCCATACCTTCAGCAACTGGATATACACATGATGCAACTAATCCTCTTGCACCTGTTGCTTCAACTAAACAAACACGACAAGAAGCTAAGCTACATTCACCATGATTAAAGCTACATAATGAAGGGATTTCATAACCACATTCTCTTGCAGCTTCTAAAATTGTTAGGCCTTCTTCAACTTGATAAGATACGCCTTCGATTTTAATATTAATTTTTGCCATTAGATAATACCTCCATTATTTCTTAATGATAGCATGGAATGGACAAGAAGAGATACACATACCACACTTAATACATTTTTCTTGATCAATAACAAATGGTTGTTTAATTACACCAGAGATTGCACCAACTGGACAAACACGTGAACATTTAGAACATCCTTTACATAATTCAGGAACGATAACATATTGCATTAAATCTTTACAGATATGAGCAGGACATTGTTTGTCAACTACGTGAGCAATATATTCATCTTTGAATTGACGCATTGTAGATAATACTGGGTTAGCAGCAGTTTGACCTAAACCACATAGTGAGTTAGCTTTTACTGCTTCTGATAGATCTTCTAGATCAGATAAATCTTGAAGAGTTCCTTGACCTTTAGTAATTTTTTCAAGGATTTCTAAAATACGTTTTGTACCAATACGACATGGTGAACATTTACCACATGATTCATCACAAATAAATTCCATATAGAATTTAGCAACGTCAACCATACAGTTGTCTTCATCCATAACGATAGCACCACCTGAACCCATCATAGAACCAAGTGCAACTAAGTTATCAAAGTCGATTGGAGTATCTAAGTCTTTAGCAGTTAAACATCCACCTGATGGACCACCAGTTTGGATAGCTTTGAATTGTTTACCATTAGGAATTCCACCACCAATTTCGAAAATTAAATCGCGTAATGAAGTACCCATAGGAATTTCAACTAAACCAACGTTATTAACTTTACCACCAAGAGCGAATACTTTAGTACCTTTAGATTTTTCAGTACCCATAGATGCAAATTTAGCAGCACCTTCTCTTAAGATGTAAGGAACACATGCAAGTGTTTCTACGTTGTTAATAATAGATGGTTTTTGCCATAAACCTTTAACAGCTGGGAATGGTGGTCTTGGACGTGGCATACCACGTTGACCTTCGATAGAGTTAAGTAAAGCAGTTTCTTCACCACAAACGAATGCACCAGCACCTAAACGGATATGAACATCGAAACTAAATCCTGAACCAAAAATGTTTTCACCTAAAATACCTAATTCTTTAGCTTGTTCGATAGCTTTACGAAGTCTTGCAACAGCTGTTGGATATTCAGCACGAACATAGAAATAACCATTATTAGCACCAATAGCATAACCAGCAATAGCCATACCTTCGATAACAGCAAGTGGGTTACCTTCAAGAATTGAACGGTCCATGAATGCACCTGGGTCACCTTCATCACCATTACATACTACATATTTTTCAGCAGAATTTTGATTTAAAGCAAATTGCCATTTTCTACCAGTAGGGAAACCACCGCCTCCACGACCACGTAAACCAGCAGCTAATACTTCATCAATAACTTCTTGTTGAGTCATACTTAAAGCTTTTAATAAACCTTTGTATGCACCATAACCTAAAGCTTCATCAATACTTTCAGGGTTAATAACACCACAACCGTGTAATGCTACACGTACTTGTTTTTTATAGAAAGTGATATCATCTTGTTTTTGAATCTTTTCTTTTGTAACTGGATCTACATAAAGAAGTCTGTCAACGATTTCACCACCGATTAAATCTTTTTCAACGATTTCTTCAACATCAGATACTTGAACTGTACGATATAAAGTATCTTCAGGGAAAATCTTAACGAAAGGACCTTGTGAACAGAAACCAAAACAACCTACTAAGTTAACAGATACTTTTGCATCTAAACCTTTAGCAGCGATTAATTCTTGGAATTTTTCAATGATTGCTTGAGAATCACTTGATAAACATCCTGTACCACCACAAATAACGATTGAACGTTTTCCGCCTTTACCACCGAACTTGTCATTAACTTGTTCAGTACAAGCTTCAATTTTTTGTAATAATTCTTGTTTAGAGTTAATCATTAGTTTGCACCTCCCATTTTTTTGTATTCTTCTACAATTCCTGGAACATCTGAAACTGCAACTTTTGGATAAACTTTACCATTGATTGTAAGTGCAGGAGCGATACCACAAGCACCAATACAACGAAGTGCTTCAAGAGTGAATAAACCATCTTCAGTAGTTTCACCAGCTTTGATTTTTAAAATTTCTGAGAATTTATCAATAACTTGTTGTGCGCCTTTAACGTAACAAGCAGTACCTAAACAAACACCAATAACATATTTCCCTTTTGGATTTAAAGAGAAGAATGAATAGAATGTTACTACACCATAGATTTCTGCAACAGGTACTCCGATTTCTTCAGATACTAATTCTTGTACTTCAAGAGGGATGTAACCAAATTCCTTTTGAATGTCACTTAAGATCATCATTAAAGGAGTTTTCTCATCTTTGTATCTTGAAATAATTTCAATAATTTGCTTTTTAGCATGAGCTTGTAAATGAGCCATAAATTAACCTCCGATTTTTTGTTACGATTATATTAATAACACTATAATTCGTCCGGATATATTATATCAAATTCTTAATAAAATTGCAAGACATATATCTAGTTTTTCAAATTTTGTATATAACTCTTTCAAACTTAATAAGTTAATATAGGAAATATTCTTTAAACTATTTTAAATAAAAAAGAGTTAATTTTCTATTTTATAATAGATATTAACTCTTATTTTTATTTAAATAACTTTTTAAAATCAGATGGAATATCAGCTTTAAAAGACATTAATTCTTTAGAAATTGGATGCTTAAATTTAAGTGTTGATGCGTGTAATCCAAGTCTTTTTATAGGATTTGAAGGTGTTCCATATTTATCATCACCTATAATTGGATGACCTAAATCATTCATACAAACTCTAATTTGATTCTTTCTTCCTGTTTCAATAGTAACGTTTAACAAAGAATATTTAGTTGATTCTTTTACTACTTTATAGTTAGTAATTGCCTTTAATCCTTCACCATTTTTCTTAGAATCATACATTAAATGAGTGTCTGTTTCTTTTAACCAATTGATTACTTGGTCTTCTTTTTTTGGCATTTTACCTTCTACAATCGCAACATAACCACGTTCTTTTACTAAAGTATTCCAGTTTTTTGATAGTAATTCTTTTAGTTCGTAGCTTTTTGTAAATAAAAGTAATCCTGATGTTTCTTTATCTAATCTATGTACTTGGAAACATCTAGCATGCTTATCTTTTTGTGCCATATATTCAAGTACTAATTTATAAGCAGTATCTGTTTTTTCGTGATCACTTTCAATCGTAAGTAACCCATTAGGTTTATTAATTACTAAAATATCATTATCTTCATATACTATATTAATATTAACTTTACGTTTTATTTCTTGTTTTATAACTTGTGTTTTATCAAATTGTTCTTTTGATACTTGTACAATATCGCCTTTAAAAAGTTTATAATTAAATTGAGTTACAGGTAATCCGTTAACCGCAACATGTCTTTTTGACAAAATAGTTTTTACATTGTTTCTTGATTGATCACGGAAGATTTGATATAAAAATTCTAATAGTTCAATCTCTTTATTTACAGGATATTCTTTAATATTTTGATTATGATATGCTTTTTTCTTTTTTTCTTTTATTTCAGCTTGTCTTTTGATTTGTTCTTTAATATATTTTTTTCTAGCGTTATTTGGCATAGTTCTTGTCCTTATTATATATAAAATTATAACTCATCAAAAGATGAGTTATAAAGTATTATTTTTTAGGTGCTAAAACTTCTTTTCCACCCATATATGGTTGAAGTGCTTTAGGTACACTAATTGTTCCATCTTCATTATAATTGTTTTCAAGTACAGCGATTAAACCACGAGGAGTTGCAAGAACTGTATTGTTTAATGTATGGCAAAGGTAAGTTCCGTTTTCATCTTTAGATTTGATACCAAGTCTTCTTGCTTGAGCATCACCAAGTGTTGAACAACTACCAACTTCAAAGTATTTCTTTTGACGTGGAGACCAAGCTTCAATGTCGCATGATTTTACTTTTAAGTCTGCTAAATCACCAGAACAACATTCAAGTGTTCTTACTGGAACGTCTAAACTTCTAAAGAATTCTACTGTATAACTCCACATTTTGTTATACCAATCCATTGATTCTTCTTTTTTACAAATTACAACCATTTCTTGTTTTTCAAATTGATGAACACGGTATAAACCTCTTTCTTCTAGACCATGAGCACCTACTTCTTTTCTAAAACATGGGCTATATGAAGTAAGTGTTAGAGGTAATTCTTTTTCAGGAATGATTTGTCCTTTGAATTTTCCAATCATTGAATGTTCTGAAGTACCGATTAAGAATAAATCTTCGCCTTCAATCTTATACATCATTGCATCCATTTCTTCAAATGACATAACACCACTAACAACATCGCTTCTAATCATGAATGGAGGAACACAATATGTGAATCCTTTATCAATCATAAAGTCTCTAGCATATGATAACATTGCAGAGTGAAGTCTTGCGATATCACCCATTAAATAGTAGAAACCATTACCTGATGTTCTACCGGCAGCTTCTTTATCTACACCATTTAATGACGCAACAATATCTGCATGATATGGGATTTCATATTCAGGAACAATTGGTTCACCATATTTTTGATTTTCAACATTACAAGAATCATCTTCACCAATTGGAACAGATGGATCAATAATATTAGGAATTACTAACATTCTTTCACGTAGTTCTTTTTGAAGTTCTTCAACAGCAGGTTCAATACCTGTTAATTCTTCATTGATTTTAACTACTTGTGCCTTAATTGCGTTAGCTTCTTCTACTTTCTTTTCACGCATTAACATTCCAATCTTGCCACTTAAGTCGTTTCTTTCTTTTCTAAGTGTATCGCCTTTTTGTTTTAAATCACGAATTTTAACATCTAGTTCAATTACTTCATCGACTAAAATTAATTTATTTTCTTGGTATTTCTTTTTGATATTTTCTTTTACAATCTCAGGATTTTCTCTGATAAATTTAATATCTAACATATATATTACCTCTTTAATTTATTTTCTTATATATTTTATCATAAATCAGTAAATTTTTCAATTATTAAACTAATTTAACAAATTTGTAACTTTCAACTACTCCGTCTTTTGTAGTCTCAATAGTATATTCTATTCCTTTTACAGATTTAGGAACTTTGTTTAAGATACCATTAGAATCTAAATATTCAGAGTGAGGGATTAATTTAATTTGGTATCCTTCATTAATAAAGTTTCTTACTTCCTGTTCTACTTCAACTAAGTGTAAGAAATATTCCCATAAATCATTTTCTCTTAAAGTTTGTGGACAGTTTTTACCACTAAAATAATGATGTTGTTTTATATCATAAATTTCTAATTGATTTTCTTCTAAAAGTTTTGCGACAAGTTTTGCACATCTCATAAAAGATAAAATTATAGTTGAACCTTTATTCACACACGTTTCAATACCAATCGAATTGTTATTACCACCACGGTTAGCTATTTTCTCGTAAGTTTTATTGAAATATGTTTCACCAATATAGAAATATTCATCATCTACAGCAATACAAATTCCTTGGTCATTAATATCATCAACAGTACAAACTCTTTTTACAAGTTGCCCATCAATTTCTTTTTCAAACATTGGAGCTTTTACTAAAGTTCTTTGTCCATTAATTGTATAATAACTTTCGCTATCAATCCCAAGTTCAAATTTGTCTGATATTTTTACTCCTGAATTGTATAAATTATAATCAAATTGAGTTGTGTCTCCAGCGTGATATGCAACTTCATTATCAGGAATATTATGGTAAATTCCATCATTACCTACAACATATTGGAAGCTTGCTTTATAAGGTTCTTTTGAATCCACCCACATTTCTTTATAAACAGTGTCACTCCAAAACTTCGCGTTGTGTTTTTCTCCAGTGTCACCTGTATCATGAATTGTAATATACACTTTCGGTTTTATTCTTAAATCTCTATTTTCATTTTTTTCTCTAGCGATATGTTCTGTTATAATTAAATCTTCAAATAAATAAGGTGTTATAGGCGAAATTAAAAGTTGTTTAAAATTAAATTGCCATCCTGCTGCTGTTATTTCTTTTTTAAATAATTCTTCTTTATTATTCAATTTATTGAAATACTCTAAAACTTTGTTCATATAATACCTCCAATTGAAATTTTATTTTTATCTCTTTTATTATAACACATTTTTTATTTTTTGTTACTTTTTAATTATTAAAGTTATATATATGTGGAAAAAATAATTATAATATGTTAAAATATATATACTGTAAAATAAAAAGAACGAGGTAATAAAAATGAAATACGATGTTATTTTAGTTGGTGCAGGTCCAATGGGGATCTATGCTGCATATGAATTAATGTTGAAGAAAAAAGATTTAAAAGTTTTACTAATTGATAAAGGTAGAAACATTTATAATAGAAAATGTCCAATCCTAGAAAAAAAGGTTGAAAAATGCCCTGTTGACAAAAAAGGAAGAATTGGTTGTAAACCTGGTTGTTCAATGACTACTGGTTTTGGTGGTAGTGGTGCTTATTCAGATGGTAAATTTAACATTACAAGTGAATTTGGCGGATGGATGACTGATTATATTCCTGAAGAGGAAGTTATTAGTTTAATTAAATATGTTGACGCAATCAATTTAAAACATGGCGCACCCGATGAAATTACTGACCCATATACTCAAGAAGTATTCGAAATTGAGAAAAAAGGTATTGCTGTAGGACTAAAATTACTTAGAAGTCAAGTAAGACATTTAGGTACTGAAATTAATTTAAAAGTTCTTGCAAACATTTATGAAGAAATGAAATCTCATATCGATTATTCATTTGAAAAAGCTGTAAAAGATATTCTTGTAGAAGATAACGTTGCAAAAGGTGTTATCATGGAAGATGATTCAATCTATTATGGTGACTACGTTGTATTAGGTGTTGGAAGAAATGGTTCTGAATGGTTAGCTGAAACACTTTCTAAATATAATGTTAAATTCAAAAATAACCGTGTTGACTTAGGTGTTCGTGTTGAAACTAATGACATTATTATGGAAGAAATTAACCGTAATTTATATGAAGGAAAATTTATCTTTAATACAAGTGTTGGAACACAAGTTAGAACATTCTGTTCTAACCCATCAGGACACGTTGTAGTAGAAAACCATAATGGTGTAATGTTATGTAATGGTCATTCATATAATGATGTAAAATTAGGTTCTAAGAATACTAATTTTGCCTTACTTGTTTCTCAAGAATTTGATGATCCATTCAATGATCCAAATGAATATGCATATGAAATTAGTAAACTTGCAAATAAATTATCAGATGGTTCTGTAATTGTTCAAAAATATGGAGATATTAAAAAGGGCCGTAGATCTACGCCAAAACGTATCGCTGAAGGTTTTGTTAGACCTACACTTAAAGAAGCTATCCCTGGTGATTTAGGATTAGTATTACCATATAATTTTATGAAATCTTTAATTGAAATGATTGAAGCACTAAATCATGTAAGCCCTGGTATCGCAAGTGATCATACATTATTCTATGGTGTTGAAGCTAAATTCTATAGTGATTGTCCAGTTGTTTCTAACAAATTTGAAACAAGCATTAAAAACTTATTCGTTGGTGGTGACGGTGCTGGTATTACAAGAGGTCTTGCACAAGCTGGTGCAAACGGTGTTAAAATTGCACGTGTAATCATTGATGAAAAAAATAAAAAATAGAGGTTAATATGAATATTAATAATGATATTAAAAAAATCCTTGTAACAAATGAAGAAATTGAACAACGTTGTGCTATTTTAGGTGAACAAATTAGTAAAGATTATGAAGGTAAAAAACCTATTCTTCTTTCGTTATTAAGAGGTAGTATTCCTTTTGTTGCTACTCTTTCTAAATATATTACAATTCCTGTTGAATTTGATTATATGAAAGCTTCAAGCTATCATGGTGGAACTTCATCAACTGGTCAAGTTGCTGTAACAGTTCTTCCTGCTGCTAAATTAGAAGGAAGAGATGTAATTGTTGTTGAAGATATTGTTGATACAGGTTGTACACTAAGTACTGTAATGAAGCTATTGAAAGAATATAAACCTGAAACTTTAGAAATTGCATCATTATTAGATAAACCAGAAATGAGAAAAGTTACTGACTTAAATATTAAATATTTGGGCTTTACTATTCCAGCTGAATTTGTTGTTGGTTATGGTTTAGATTATGATGAATTATATCGCCAATTACCATATGTTGGTGTATTAAAAGAGGAAGTATATAAAAAATAAGAGGAAATCTTTTGATTTCCTCTTTTTATTTATGTTCTCTTTTGAAACGATACATTAATTCATCTGCTCTTCTAATTGTTTTGTTAATATTTTTATCTACAGTTGGATCATATACCGCATAACCTACCGAATAAGATAAAGCATCCATATCTTTAAAACGATAAAATTCTTCTTTAAATTGTTTTAAGAAATTTCTAATTATTGTTTTATTTGCATCATTAATAAATACGATAAATTCATCTCCACCAATACGATACATTACACCAATTTTCTCATTAATGTTTTTGTACGCATTAGCAAAGTTACAAATAAATCTATCTCCTGCCTCATGTCCTTTTTCATCATTTAATTTCTTCAAGTTGTTTAAGTCAAATACTACAACACCAAAATTTTTCGGATTGTTTTTTGAAATTAAATTATTTAAGTCAATTTGATAAGCATTACGGTTTTTAAGTCCAGTCATTATATCAGTATTAGACATATCTTGGAATAATGGGTTTGAAATACGTTTAAATACGATATATGAAATTGTACTAGCTAATGAAATAGCTAAAATACAAATTAATGGTATATATATACGAATCTTTTTGAAAGTTTCGTATTGACGAGATGCATCAAAAATCATACCTAAAACACCAATCATCTCATCACCTTCGTAAATAGGTAAATAGAATGAGTAATAGTAACCCTTATCTTTTTTAATAATGTTAGTAGGATAAACAGTTTCTCCATTATATACTTTTACTAATTTTTCAAATGATTGATTATCAATTATTTGACCAGGTAATCTGAAATTTTCAGATTCATAATCTAAATTAGATATATGAATTCTAATAATTCCTTCATCGTCTTTAAAGGTAGTGAAAATATTAGTTATACCTGTTGCTTTAGAAATATATTGGAATTCTTTTCTTAATGAGATATATCTTTCTTTGTTTGCGTCTTCTGCTGTACTAATGTTAATAAAATCATCTTTTGTTAATTCTTCACAAACTAGTTCATATGTTGAATCCGCATGATGTTTTATATTATCCAATGTGTGATTATATGTTACATTATACATTACAAAAAAACATGCGCTAGTTGCTAAAATAATTAATATCGCAGTCAGAAGCATTACTTGAATATCTACTCTTTTTAATATTGATTTTAACTTCATATTCGTATTCTCTTCTTTCTAATTGCTATTATATAACATTTTAAAATAAATTTCTATTAAAATGAGAAAACTACTCATAATATGAGTAGTTTAGATCAAATCTAACAAAATATTATAATTTATGATGTTTAAAATTAATCCTCCAAGTATAGAAATTGGAAACATAATTAAACAAATTAACATAATTATGAAAAAAGTAATATTTTTAATTTTTTTAAATTTCATCCTTATAAAAATTAAAAATTGATATATTAAATAAAAACTGTAAAAGAAAATTATAGTAA
>JAZOLP010000033.1:0-21603 GCA_045653225.1 Bacilli bacterium | reverse complement strand
ATATTTTAAATTAAATGAAAAGAAATAGTAAATAAGTTTAATACATTTAGGGAGCCTTAGATAGTGAAACAAGGTATGTTACTAACTTATTGAATGGATCTTGGATAAGATATGAGGAAATGCATATCCGTTAGATAAGCGTTAATTTCAATAATGAGGAAAGATTTATATCTTTTAAACTTTAGGTGGTACCACGAGCTAGTTCGTCCTTTAGAATAAGGAACTAGCATTTTTTATTTTATAAGAGAGGTATATAATATGAAAACAATCGTATCTGGTGTTCAACCGTCAGGAACTTTAACTTTAGGTAATTATTTAGGAGCAATCAAAAACTTCGTTGATTTACAAAATAATGGTGAAGAAAAAGAGCTATTTGTATTTATTGCAGACCTACATGCAATTACCGTTCCTCAAGAAGCAGCGAAATTAAGAACAAGCATTAAAAGTTTAGCTGCTTTATATATTGCTTGCGGACTAGATCCTGATGTAACTACACTATTTATTCAATCAGAAGTTACAGCACATGCTGAAATGGCATACTTACTACAAACAATTACATATATTGGTGAACTTGAAAGAATGACACAATTCAAAGACAAAAAACAAAAACAAGTAGAAGGTGTCTCAACAGCTCTTCTTACTTATCCTGTTTTAATGGCTGGTGATATTTTACTTTATAATGCAGATTGTGTACCTGTTGGAGCAGACCAAAAACAACATCTTGAAATTACTAGAAATTTAGCAATAAGATTTAATTCTAAATATTCTGATACATTTAAAGTACCTGAACCATTAATTCAAAAAACAGGTGCAAAAATAATGTCATTACAAGACCCAACTAAAAAAATGAGTAAATCAGATCCAATTGAAAAAGCATCAATCTTTATTTTAGATGAACCAAATGTTATTAGAAAGAAAATTGCAAGTGCTGTTACTGACTGTGATGGCGTAATTAAATATGATCTTGAAAATAAACCTGGAATTAGTAATTTACTTACAATCTATTCTTGTTGTAAAGGTATTTCAATTGATGAAGCTGTAAATGAAACTAAAGACTTAAATTATGGTGAATTTAAGAAACTTGTTGGTGATGCTGTAGTGGATAAACTTCTACCTATTCAAACTAAATATAAAGAAATTATTAATAATAATAAATACTTAGATGAAGTACTTGATAAAGGTGCTGAAAAAGCAAATTATTTTGCAAATAAAACTGTTCAAAAAGTTAAAAGAAAAGTTGGTGTAGGAAGAAAAAAATAACTGTATAGAGATTCTCTATACAGTTTTTTATTTTATTTATTTAAGAATGCTAAAATAGTTTCTTGAAGTTTTCTTCTATGAGGAACTGTAGTATAACAATGAGTTGCTCCTTCAATTATTACATATTCACAGTTTTTATAGTATTCAGTATATTTTTTACTAACTTCAGGTTTAACAGCTAAATCTTCAGAACCTTGTGTAATTAAAACCGGTTGTGTAAAGTTTTCTAACCCTTCATAGAATTCTACACCCATTAAACTATCTAAGAAGTCTTTGCTGACATAATATCCGCCAATATCAATACAATCATTTTCAGCAATTGGTTTAGTTCTAAATGTTGTAGTTAAAATATTAAACATGCATCCAGCTGGGGACATTAAAACAAGTTTTTCAATGAATTCTCTTTTTTCAATACTCATTCTTGCTGCGATAGCTCCACCCATTGAGAAACCACAAAGAATAATTTTCTTACCATTATTTAATTTAATAGCTTGATCAATAACAGCTTTTGCATCGTTTCTTGCAGTATCAAAAGTTTGATTGCTAAACTCACCATCTGAATCACCACTTCCATAATAATCATAGCGAAGTGTTGCAATACCTTGTTCAACAAAACGTTGAGTTAATTGTTTAAATAAAAAACCATTTTCATTTTTGTGTCCAGTATAGCCATGAAGCATTACCGCAATTGTTTTATATACGCCATCGTCAGGTGTTGTAAATAAACCTCTGATAATGTATCCATTTACATTTAATTCTGTATAATTAATTTTCATTATAAACTCTCCTTATAACACTTAATAGCTTTACGAATATTTCCATGTTCTTTTTTAAGATATTCGTCAATAATTTCATTATTTTCTTCACCAGTAAATGATGAGAATATTACTTTTTTCACAGTATGATATTTGCTTAAAAGTTGTTGCGCTTCTTCTTTATCACATTCTAAAATAGTACAAATAATACTTAAACTTCTAGATACCAATTTTTCATTAGTAGCTTTAACATCTATCATTAAATTTTCGTATACCTTCCCCATTTTAACCATGGAAGCTGTAGAAATCATATTACAAATCATTTTTTGAGCAGTTCCCGATTTCATTCTAGTACTTCCAGTAATTGGTTCTGGACCAGTTACAACAACTATAGGATGTTTAGCTAACCCTTCAATAACCGAATTAGCACTTGTAGTTATACAAGAAGTTATAGCTCCAACTTCATTAGCGTAATTTAAACCACCTATTACATATGGAGTTCTTCCACTTGCAGCAATACCTATAACAACATCAAAAGAAGATAAATTTATTTTTTGTAAATCAATTTTACCATCAGTTAACGAATCTTCAGCGCCTTCAACAGCCTTAATAAATGCTTTTTCGCCACCAGCCATTAAGCATTGTACCATATTATAATCAACACCATAAGTAGGCGGGCATTCAACAGCATCTAAAATACCAATTCTACCACTAGTACCTGCTCCCATGTAAATTAATCTTCCACCTTTTAAGAACGCATCATATACGCAGTCAACAACTGTAGCAATACTATCTAATGCTTTTTCAACAGAGTAAGCAATGGTTTTATCTTCATTATTAATTTTCTTTAATATCTCAATTGTTGAAACAATATCAATATCTAAAGTATTTTGATTTCTAGATTCAGTAGAAATCTTCTTTAAGTCTACACCCATTAAATTTCACCTCTAATAATAGGATTTGTAATATTACCTAAAACACATTGACGACTTGCTCCAGTTACAGAAGGAACATTAGTAGGATAACCTAATAATGTATAGTATCCTAAAATAGCAAAACTTAAAGCCTCAAGTGATTCATAATTCTTTTCTTTTTCTACAACACAAGGAAGTTTTTGAGATAAACGTTCCATAATAAATTCATTAAACACACCACCACCTGATACGATTACTCGATCAATTTGTGGTAAGAATTTTTCATAAGAGAAAATAATACAATCAGCTGTATAAGCAGCAAGTGTTGTAATTATATCACTATCAGTTCCGCCTATACCTCTAATTTTTAAAATAATTTCTGATAAATACGCTTCACCATATTTTTCTCTTCCAGTACTTTTAGGTAGTTTTTGATATAAATAAGGATCATTCATTAGTTCTTGAAGAACTTCATCAATAACTCTACCCTTTTTGGCTATTTTACCACAATCATCAAAATCTTTTCTAAATAATCTTCTCATTGCAGCGTCAATTAAAATATTTCCTGGACCTGTATCAAATGCTACAATATCTTTTAAAGTAGCATTTTTCTTTAGATATGTAACATTAGATATTCCACCTATATTTTGTAAAGCAATATTTTCTGTTTTACTAGAATATAAAACATAATTTGCAAAAGGAACTAAAGGAGCTCCGCCTCCACCACAAGCCATATCCATTGTTCTAAAATTACTAACAACTTTAATATTAAATGCAGCTGCAAGAACACTTGGATCACCTAGTTGTAACGTTGAAGATTCATAATTATCCTTTCCGTCAGGATTATGCCATACAGTTTGACCATGCATTGCAATAAATTCTACATCAGCAGCTTTTGTTTTAGAATCTTTTAATAATTTTTTTACAGCTTTAACATACGCTTTACTAATTTCTACATTTAAACTACAAATAGTTTGAATGTTACATGGGTTATTTAATGATATATTTAATATTTTCTTTTTTAATTCTTTATCATATGGAACATAAGTAAAATGAACCATATTAAACTTATTCTTTTTACTTTTTTTAATTTCAACTAAACAAGCATCAACACCATCTAATGATGTTCCGCTCATTATACCTATTGCAAGCATAAAATCACCCCTTTTTTATTTAATAAATTTAAATACTCTTTCTTTCTTTAATCCCTCAATTATAACATCTGTTGCTTCAATTCTACCAATAACATTAACTCTTTCATCTTTTGGTAAATCTTGCAATACAATATTGATTTCACCCGCATATCGTTTAAATTTTGAATTATCTATTGTAACATCGTATAATTTACGTTCTACTGTATTATAACTTATAATTTCATCAGTACTTCTTAATGAAGATACTCTCAAAATATAATTGTTTAAATCAGGTCTAATTCTATATGTTTTGTTATATAAATAATCAAGTGATTCATCTTCAATATTTAATTTAAGTTTTAATAGAATGGAAGAATCATTATGCAAGACTAGTGTAGATATTTCTTCTTCACTTGCATAAGCATCCCCAAAATAGATACCATTTACTCCACATGCTTTAAGTTCTTCTATTGCATTATCTAACAACATATTTCTATGAGATTCAACACTAGGAAGCCCTTCATACATAGGAGGTCTAAAACCAACATGAGATGGTATAAAAGCACCAACATATATACCCACTTCATTACAAATTTTTGCTTTATTATACACATCTTTAATATCATGACCAGTATAAAGTTTAGGGTAGAAATTAAATGTAAAGCGAGTACGTGATGTATTAATTCCATTATCAATTAAACTTTTAATATGTTCATAAGATAAAGTCGATGCATTAAGTTCAACCAAATATGGAGCATCATGACTAAGTTTAATAATTTCTTCATCAGTGAAACCATAATCTAATCTTAAAGCAAATAATCCATTAAATATAGGAAATTTACTCATAATCGGTTTTGATACATCTAAACTTAATTTTAAACCAAGATTATTACATTCATCAATGATACTTTGTAATTCTTCAAAAGAAGTTTTAGCTTCATTTATATGAGCAGAACTAAAGACATGAGTAATACCCAATTCTTTCGCACGAATTAAGTATTTTTTATTTTCTTCTTTAGAATAATCATCAAGCCCAGCATATACACTAATACCAGTATCAATCATGAAATCACCACTTTCTAATATAATAAATATTTTTCTCTTAATTTAATAAAATCACTAGAAGCACTATCTAAAATATTAAATTGTTCTTCTAAAGAAATGCTATTATCAATAATTGTATCGTGACCCGCTTCAAAATGGAATAAAGTAGGACGACCTTCTACATAAGGCTTATTAATTTTAAAATGTTCACTATAAGTTGTTCTAATATGATATAACATTGTCCAACTAGTTTTAAGGGCACTAAATTTCTTACGATCAGTTATATGTAAGAAAACACCACCACATAATTCATCCTTATATTTAGAGAAAGTTGGAGTAAACCATTGTGGTCTAAAGTAAACACCTTCTAAATTATAACTATTAAGTTCTTTTGCTAAAGTTTCAGCTTTTAACCATGGTGCACCAACTAATTCAAAAGGAGTAGTAGTTCCACGGCCTTCAGCAACGTTTGTTCCTTCAAAAATACAAGTAGCATTATATACATAACATGTATTAATTGTAGGAATATTTGGAGTAGGAATAATCCAAGGAAGTTTAGTATCTTCAAAATCCATCCATCTTTCATAACCAATCATTGGAATTACATGTAGTTTACAATTAATACCATATTCAGTATTAAATAATTTAGCAAGTTCACCAATAGTTAAACCATGACGTTGAGGCATATTATAGTAACCAACAAATGAACGATATTTTTCAACATCTAAATAGTTCCCCTCAACCACGGCACCATTTATTGGGTTTGGTCTATCAAAAACTACAAATTCTTTATCATGTTCAGCACATGCCATCATTGCATAAGCCATAGTATAAATAAATGTATAATATCTTGATCCATTATCTTGAATATCAATAGTAAGTACATCTACATTATCAAGAACTTCTTTGCTAGGTTTTTTATTTTTACCATATAAACTATAAACAGTGATACCAGTTTCATCATCCACGTATGTATCAAGATGAACACCAGCTTGAAGACTAGCACGAACACCATGCTCAGGCGAGAATAAACCAACTAAATTAGTTTTTCTTCTTAATACGTCAATACTTGATTCAAAATCACTAGTAATACCAGTAGGATTAGTAATTAAGCCAACTCTTTTACCTTCAAATAATTCTTTATAATTATCAATGTTTTCAATTCCTAAAATAACTTTACTCATAATTTTTCTCTTCTTCCTCATCTAATTGATGCATAATTTTTTCAAAATCTATTTGACTAAATCTATAATAAATTGGTGCTGTAACTTTTACTTGTAAAAATACAGGTAAACTTATACCAACTAACAGCCATATCGCAAGTACTCTTGGATCAATTATACAATAGACAAATGTCCCAATAATTAAAACTTGTAAAATAAATAAAATAAATGTAGTTAATAGATATCTAAAAGTATCATAAAAACTTGTTCTATAAACTTCACCAACTGTAAAACTTTCAAAAGTAACAATTAATAAAGGTAAATGAACGGATAAAAAAGTTATTACAACAAATGCAACAATACTTACCATAAAACCGGCATTAACAAATAATAATGTCCAGTCAAAATCTTGTACATCTTTTACTACTGAAGTAGCATAAAAGTATATAGCATATATATTAACTAAATACAATACAAACAATATTAAACCTACAAAAAATGATTTTTTAAAATAATGTAGGAAATTTTTTATATATTGTTTGAATATATTCATTTTATTTCCTTGTTTAAGTGTTGCTGTTGTAGCAACAAAAGCAGGAAACAAACCAACAACTGTTACTCCTAAAATAATCGTAATGACATTTAAAACAAGTAATCTATAAACCTGATCAAAGAAACGATAAGGTTTAGAGTTTAATTTTTGTTCATAATCTACATTAGCCATAGGTACTCCTTTACTAATTATATTCTTTATATATATATTATAGCATATTTTTATTTTTTTTACTTAACATATACTAATATAAAGATTATTTTTAAATAAAGATAAAAAAATGAGTTAGTCTTGCGACTAACTCATTTAATTTTTTTAGAAATTTTAGTAACCTAAATCTTCTAATGCTTGTTTGTAAACTGCTTCAATTTCTTTTAATACTGTAGCAGGAGTATCTTCACTAGTCATCATACCAGATGCGATTAACCAGAATGCATTAGGACCGAAGTGAGAACCACCACCAACTGTCATAGAAAGAACTTCCATTAATTCATAGTAAGATAATGAAGCATTTTGAACTGACATAACAACTTCTACGTCAATTTCATAGTCTAATTTCTTATTTAAGTATAGACGGTAACCATCATCGTTAGTTAAACCAGCATCTTCTGGATCTTCAGGCATATCTGATAATAAGTCATGTAAAATACAGAATGCAACAGAAGTGTTCATACCATTCATACCAGAACCAGCATAGTTCATTAATGAATAACAACCACCACCTGTATAAGGCATTAAGAAGTTAGATTCAGATAAATCAATACCATAGATTGGTTCACCAGCATCAGTAGTAAGAGTTGTATTTGATCTAGTAGTTAGAGGTTCAGTAACTTCAACGATATTACCTTGAGTATCTTCATATGTATAAGGAGCTGTATATGGAGTAACTGTAGTATTATCATCCATTGGATAAGGAACCATACCCATCTTGAATTGGATACCATTTTCTTCACCTTCTGGGATGAAACGTGTAGATTCTTTTAAGAACCATAATGAACCAGTGTGGATTAATGTTTTACCAGCTAAGAAGTTTTTAGAAACGTCTTGTACACCATGTTTAGTATCCCAGTAACCGCCTTTATAATAAGCTTTCATCTTATCGATAATGTTAGTTACAGATGATTTAGTAAACATAATAGTACCACGTGAAGCGTTAACTAATTGGTTACCTTGAGCAGGAGCAGCACCGATAATGAATTCAGCATAACCACAGTCAATTGCATATTCATCAGCAGCTAATTTGATTTGAGCATCTTTAACCCATGCATCAAAGTTAGACCATGTCCATTCACCTTTGAACCACATTTCAGCAGGGTCATCCATACCGATTTGAGCAATCTTAGTTGCATTGTAGTATAAGAAGTAGTCAGGACGAGCAAAACCAGATTCATAACCATAAACTTTACCACGAACAGCTACAGATTCGTTAATAGCTTGATTTTGTTCATATTCGTAATCAGCGAAAATACCTTCACCTAATTTGTAATCATATAATTCAGCTAAACAAGAACCTTTAACTAATGTAGGAATCCATTGAGAAGAAATGTTAATAGCATAAACATTTTTCTTTTGGAATGAACCATCTAAGAAACTGTTTTTAATGAAGTTAACACGTTCAGGACCCCAAGGAGCTTCATTGTCCCATGCAGAGTATTCAATTTTAATATTGTATGCATCTTCAACATCTGTTTGATGTGCTTGTTTTAAAGCTTGTTTAGTTCCTGTATAACCAGCATCAAATGGGTCATATTCAGCAACAGGTAAAACTTTAATAATATAGCTCATACCTTGTCCATCAAAACCGATTCTGTTTAATTCCCATTTACGTTCGCCGCCGCCAACTTCTACCCATTTAGCATAGAATGTTTTATTACCAGTTGAACCTTTAGCGATTTCGCTTACTGAAGAACCAGCAAATGTTTCATTTTCATACCAACCACCGAATGAGAAACCATCTTTAGTTGCAGCAGGTAAAGTAATTTTAATAGAACCATCATATTCAGATGGAGCATTATTTACTGTACCACCATTAGTTACAAATGTAATAGTATAAGTTTTGCCATCGTTGCCAGTGTTACTTTGATTATTTTTTCCACATTTTTTACAAGATGTAGCAAGACATAAAACGAATACTAAACCAAATACTAATAATGTTCTAATAATTGATTTTTTCATTTTTATTTCCTTTCTTTATCTTATTTTTTTATAAAGATACGAGTATGTTTTCCATACTTCAAACCCCATTTTTCTGTAAAAGTCTAAAAGACCTGTCCAGTCAATAATTATTTCTGTTATTCCTTCATCAATTAATTTATTAACAGATGAAGCAACAATATCATACCCAAGATGATTACCTCTATAAGATGGGGCAACTCCTAAAGGGCCAATTCCACCAAGAGCATTAAAACGAGCACGCCATGTTAGGCTATAGCTCATATGCTTAACATCAGTTGTTGGAGAACAAACTTTTGCAAAAGCACAAATTTCATTTTTGTCATTAAGACAAATAAGGTATTCATTCCCATTTCCACCAAAGTTATAATAATCAATGGCTTCTTTTGTCCATCTGCCAGGCCAATATGTCTTAATAAAATCTATTACTAAATTTTCATCAACATTTGATGCACTAACAAATTTATAATTGTTATTAACAATCTTTAACTTATTTTTATTATTTCTCGTTATTAAATCATGAGTTTGATAAGTAAACTCAAAACCTCTTTTTTGAAACCAAGCTAAATGTTTTACAAGATCTATCGGTAAACCAGGAAAGAAATTATTATAATCTTTCCCTAAGTTAATTGTATGTACTCCATATTCTTTTAAAGCATCACATGCTTTTTCAAGAAGAATACTACCTATGCCTTGTTTACGGTATTTTGGAAGTACATATATTAAACTTATCCATCCAATTTCATTATATCCATTTATTTCATAAACATCATGCCAAACTTTCCCAATAACAAATCCAACTATTTCATCAGCAATAACAGCAACATACGACGCTTTCATGTATACATTTTCAATGTTACGGTTAAATAATTCAGCAGTAATTGGATAGATATTACCATATTCAGCATTCCAAATTTGATAAATTTGTTCTAATTTTTCACACTCTTTTAGATTAATAATTTGCATTTCATGTAACCTGTTTTCACTTTATAAAAGAGGATGAAGTTACCTCCACCCTCCTTAATTATTCAATAATTAGTGTTTCTTTCTTAAGAATACAACTAATAAGCTTGCAGCAGCTAAGAATTGAACCATAATAGCATTCTTAGAACCACATTTTGCATCGAATTCAGCTTGGATAGCATCGATTTTTTCGTTTAATGCTTCGAATTGTTCGATAACTAAACCTTCAACACTTTCGATAGCAGCTTTGTTAGCAGCGATATTTTCAGCTAATTCTTCGTTAACAGCATTGCTTACAACGTTAACAGTATAGCTTACTTGAGTTGTGTTACCAGCAGCATCCCAAATTTCGATAACTACTTCGTATTTACCAACTTTAGTAACATCTAAACGTTTAGTAGAAACGTCTTCGTACCAGTTACCTCTGTCTTTGTTTAATAAGTTACCATCAACAGCATCGTATGCAAATACAACACCATCAAGAACGTCGAAGTATTCACCAACGCCTAAAGTAACTGAAGAAACAGCAAATGCACGTGGAGCAGTAATATCTTCAATTGAAACTACGAATTGTTTTTCAGCATATTTAGTTTGGTTGTAAACTCTAGCTGTAACAACGTGTTCGCCTTCAGTAGGGTTATCGAAATCTAATGTTTCAGAAGTGTAATGAATTTTATAAGAAATGTCATCACCTTTGATTTCAGCACCATTGTATCTAGCATTGTAAGCTGTACATAAAGTGTATTTATCAATTACTGGCATTTCAATAGCGCCACCAAGAACTTTTGGAGCATAGATTAAGTTGTTCTTGTTAACATTTAAGATTGGAGTATATTCATCAACAACTACATAAGTTAATGTTAATGAAGTTTCTAATAATGTATTAGGGTTGTAAACTTTGAATTCAACAACATAGTTAGTATCTACAGCAGCTGTAGAAGTATCAATTGAATATTGATTCCATTTGTCTAAGTTAGTTCTTGTATCTAACCATTCAACGTTATGTCCATCTTGGAAGTGGAAACCAAAGTATCCATGTTCTTGACCATTTAAGAAGTACCAGAATGCATAAGCGATAGTTTGAGGAGAACCACAGTAGTAAGAATCTTTAGCACTTGCAACGTGTGCTAATGAAGCAGTATAAGTGTCACCACCATCGTATTTAACCATTGTTTGGTAAATTAAGTCTAATAACCATGACCATTTTTCTCTGTGAGCAGGAACGTTCCAGAATGAAGGTTGTTCTGCACTTGGATAATCAGGTTTGTTAGCGTTATCAGCATTAGTAGCAAAGAATTGACCCCAAGAGAAGTTAGCTTGGAAGTTAGCAGCAGTATCAAATGCGATTGCAGAAACTTCAACACCTTTCCATGCAGCGATATCACCTAGGAAGTCATCGATAACAGCTTGAAGTGAAGTATAACCTGTAGAAGGTTGAACTTGGTTAAGACCATTAGTTTTGATATACATTTCAAGAACTGAAGTATCAGCTGTATATGAAGTTAAATCACCAGGAGTAGCCCAGTATCTAGCCATACCTGAGTAAACAACGTTTTTAGCAGGGTAAACAGTTTCACCTTGAAGAACTTCGATAACGTTTTGTCCATCCATAACTTGGTAAGAAACACCATTGTAAGCTACATCTGTAGCGTAGATTGGAGAAGCAGAGAAATCATGAGTTGATTGGTAACCCATACCTTTACCTTCTTCATCAACTTTTCTACCATAGTAGTAACCATCGATGAACATATCCATGAATTTTTCACATAGACCAGCACAACCTTTGTCAAGGTAACCGAAGTCATAAGACCAACCACCAGCTGGAACTGTCATTTGACGAGCCATTTTACGAGTTGTATTAGCATCTGGAGCTTCTAAACCGTTAGCTTCACAAGTTGCAGCATAAACAGATAATTGATCAGCAGTTAATTTGAATGCGCCACCTTCTGAGCTAACGAAAGCGATACAAACATAACCATCTTCTTCTTCATTTACATAGTCCCATTTTTGAGCATCCCAACCTTCAGAAAGGTAAGGAACTTCGTTAACTGTAGAAGGATCGAATTCTTCTGCAGAGAAGTATTGCCATACAAAACGGTTAGTAATATATTGAGTAGTTTCAGTAGTTTCACCTGTTTCTTCGTTTGTTAAAACTTCAACGTCACAAGTAACACCATCTTCAATCTTAGTTACAACACCATCAACGTAGCAGTATTCTGGAGCGATTGTCATAGGTTGAGCACCTTCAGCATCTGGTAATAAGTAACCGCCATCCATAGCGATACCTCTAACCATACGACCGTTACCATCGAATACTAAAGCACGGTTATATAAGTTACCACCATCACTTGAACCATTAGCTGACCATAATTCAACAGCGTCGAATGTAACATCTTGACCAGTAATGTTAGTTCTCATATGAGAAAGAGATGGGTCCATTGGATAACCAACACTTTGCCATGTACCATTGTACATTCTACCAAGTACTAATTCGCCAGCATCATTTAATTTATAGAATAAAATGTTGCTACCAGCACCTGCAGATTCAGCAGTTAAAGCACCTGTGAAGTATACAGCATATTCTTTTCCAGTAAAGTTACCGTCTTCATCGATTAATTTACATTGGAATCTAGTTTCGTTCCATGGATACATACGAGCAGCACCTGGCCACTTGTCATCTCCACCTGTTGCATAATCATAGTAATTAGGGAATGTAGTATAAATACTATCCATAATATACATAGGGATTTGATTTTCATTTAATGTTGGGTCTTCAGTAAAAAGATTTGCATCAGCATTAGCAGATTTAGCACCAAAGCCAACAAATGCGATTGTAAGTGCGAATACACTTAAAAAAGCAAAGACTTTTTTCATAAATTTATTTCCTCCTATTTATAATTTGAAAGCGTTTGCGTTTATATTATAACATATGTTTTTATTGATTGCAATAGAAACAATATTTTTTTTAACATTTTTTTTACCATTTTATGTAAATGTTTTCAAAAGTAGAATATTTTGAAAGAAAAAAAGCAAAATCAAAAAGATTTTGCTTTTTAATTACTTCCTATTGATTCATTTTTGCATAAGCTGCTTCATCAATAATTACTGTAACGTTTGGATGTTTATGTAAGATTGATGCTGGGAAATCAGTAGTAATTTCACCTTTTAATAAGTTAACAACTGTATCAGCTTTACCTGAACCAGAGATTAACATTAAAATGCTTTTTGCATTCATGATATTTGCAATACCCATTGTCATTGCGTGAGTAGGAACTTCATCAATACTATTAAAGAAACGTTTATTATCTTGACGAGTTTTTTCAGCTAATGTAACAACAAATGTTTCTTGATCAAATGCAGTACCAGGTTCATTAAAGCCAATGTGACCATTTCCTCCAATACCAAGAAGTTGTAAATCAATTTCAACACTATTTAATGCATCTGTATATTTTTTAGCTTCAGCATCTAAATCAGAACCAGGTGCAGCATAAGGAACATGTGTATTTTCTTCTTTAATGTCAACATGGTTAAATAGATTATCATGCATAAAGTAATAATAACTTTGAGGATGATTTCTGTCAATACCACAATATTCATCTAAGTTATAAGAATGAACATCTTTGAAAGAAATTTCACCATTATTGTACGCTTTGATTAAGTTTTGATATGTACCAACTGGGCTTGAACCTGTAGCAAGACCTAAAGTACAATTAGGATTTTCTTTAATTAATTTAGCGATGATAGAAGCGCCTAATTCACTTAATTCATCATAATTTTTAACTACTATAACTTTCATTTTAATATCTCCTCTTTAAAAATTATTTATTAATATTTAGTGTAACAGGCACTTTACCTGTTGCAGGAATCTCATTCGTTAATACTTTTGCAAGAGCAATAAATGCTTGAACACTTGCTTCATAACTACAAAGATAAGTATCAACATCTAAAACATTTAAATCATATGGAGTTCTTATTGCAATAACTGCAAGTTTATCTTTTTCTAAGCTGTTAATTAAATCAGCTTGAGCAGGATTAAAACAAGCATTATAGCTACAATAAACAACTTTGTCATATTCTTTTGCGCGATTAATTAATTCTGTTTTTTCTTCTTCTGTTGGATCAATAGAAACATAATGTTTATCAACTTTAAATGGCATAAAATCACCTAATGAATTAAGTGTATTATCATCATTTTCAACAAGTGTAACAACTTTAATTACAGGGAAAACAATAAGAGTTTTATCATTTTTTGTTAAAGGCAATACTTTTTTCGAATCTTTAATCATTGTAATTGATTTATCAGCAACATTTTGAGCAAAATCAACTCTTTCTTTTACTTCTAAATCAGATGAAATATCTTCAAAATTATCAGCCATTTCACCAACTTTAAACATTTCTTTATATTTTAAAATTCTTTCAACTGCAGCATCGATAACTTCAAGTGGAATTTTTCCTTCCTCTGCAAGTCTTAAAGCAGTTTCAGCAAATTCCTTTTGTTGTTCAATTCTTCTTGCGCCACAAAGTAATAAAATATCACAACCTGAATTAAAACCATTTAAAACAATTTCTTCAATTGTAAATCGTCCCCACACAGCTTTCATTGTTAAAGAATCAGTAACAACTAAGCCTTTGAAGCCCATTTTATCTCTTAATAAACCTTGAACAATTTTCTTAGAAAGTGTTGTAGGATAAACATCGTCATATGAAGTATACATAACATGACTCGCCATAATACCTGGTAAATCTGCTTCAATAACTTTTTTAAATGGAACAAGCTCAACATTATTTAATCTTTCATCATCGAAATCAACAATTGGTAAACCAATATGTGAATCAACAGCAGTATCACCATGACCTGGGAAATGTTTAACTGATGACATCATTAACGCATCTGTATAACCTTTAACAGCCTCATGCATATATTCAGCAACGATTTTTGGGTTTTCAGAATAACTTCTTACGTTAATTACAGGGTTTGCAGGATTATTATTAACATCACCTTCAGGTGCGAAGTTAAAGTTAAACCCTAAATGTCTAAGTTCTTTACCCATATTATATGCAAGTGTATAAGCAGCTTCTTTAGTAGAACCAGCTGTTATAGCCATTGCACCAGGAGATTGAGTAACTCCTGTTGTAACTCTAGCAACCATACCACCTTCTTGATCTAATGCGATAAATGGCGGTATTTTAGCCTTAGAATTGATTGTTTTATTTAAATCAAAGATTTGCTTAGGGTTTAAGCAATTGTCTTTAAAATAGATTATCAACCCCGCTTCAATATCTTCAATTTGCATTGCAAGTTCACTAGAATATTCACCACCTGCAAATGCTAGACCAATCATTTGGCCTATTTTTTCTTTAAGCGATAATTTCTTAATGTCAAATTGCATTTTAATTATATCTTTCTATTATTTTCTTTTTCTAAAGAATACATAAGCAACAGAAGCAACAGCTAGTACTTCAACTAATAATTCAGCACCTTTTTTACCACATTTTTTTCCAGGTTTAGGTTCTGGTTGAGGAGTTATTTCTTCATGTAAGTATTCTAATACACTTGATTCTACTTTAATAGTTTTTCCATCTTCATCAACATATTCAACAACTAGTTGAATTCTATATTCATTAGCTTCAAAATCAAGACCAGTTAAAGAAACAGAACCATTCTTAACACTAATTTCTTTAGCTACTTCACCGTTAACTAAAACATAAGCTTTAGTAACTACACGATCTGGATCATCATAAGTATAATCTATTGATAATGTAGATGTACCTTTTCTTGCTTCTTCAAATGCAGTAATTGTAGGAGTCTTAAATGCGTTTGTTTTAACTTTAATAACTTCAGAAGTTAAATTAAATTTAGTACCATTTGGAGCAACAACAACATATTCGAAATAAACATCATACTCAACATCAGAATATAAATCAGTACAGTCAATTGATTCATTATTTCCTAAATTGTATGTCTTATTACCAACATGAACTACAACATCTTGAATTTGATTAGCTGAAGATAATGTCATATCTTTAGCGATAGTAATACATGATTCTGTTTTTGATTTAACATATAAACCATGTTCAGGATATTCATATTCTGGAGTTGTTAAATAGTTGATATATGTTTTATTTGTATTAATAGATGCGTCATATGTTCCAGGACTATCATAAGTAACTTTTACTTCGTATTTAGTAGACATTTCAACATTATCGAATGAAACACCACCATCAACATAATCTTTAGTAACGCCATTTAATGTAACTTTAATATTACTTAAAGTGTTAAAATATTCTTGATTTGTAACTCTTAATTGAACATGAGCTTGATCATAAGTACTTTCAACAGCACTGAAAATAAAACCAGGATCTCTCATTACTACTAAGCAGTGATTACCATCACTTCTTTCACTACCATCACTTGGATCATTCATAACATCAAATCCACCATAGTTATTTCTAATGATTAAAGTTGAAGAACCACCACCATCTAGGTTATAACCACTTACACATCCTTGTGCAGCAAGAAGTTGACCACTTTCGTAGTGACTTACACCCACTTGATAATCAGCAGGTTTTCCACGTCCTTCAATAACCATAAATACTGTAGATCCATCTTCTTTAAAACCAATTAAAGTACGAGGATGAGATGTATATGCAAAAGCATCAGTAGATTCACGATGTTGAGGAACACCATTAGCTAAAACTTGATCAATGTACCCAACAGAGTTTTGAACTTTAGTCCATTCACCTTCATAAACATATTCACATTTAATATAATCACCTGTTTCTACACAAGCTTCAACAGAACCATCTTTACTTGCTAAATAGAAATGATCATCACCAGGAACAACACCACTACCTAAAGTAACTTTTTCACCAACAGTACCTTTTACAAATACATAACCACCTGTTGAAATACGACAAATTTCATAAGTACAGTCATAAACTGTATAACCAGTTAAATCATAAGTAGATTTAGCATCTTTAGTGTATAAAGTAATACCAGTTGCACTAGGTGCTTTATTAACGGCTTTAATAGCATAGTTATTTTCAATAGATTCTTTATTTTCATCATATACTCTTAAATAGATATCAGAAGAAACACTTGGATCACCAACAATTACACTACCATCATCTTTCCAACCAATAGTAAATCTATTAGATGCAGATGATTTTTCAGCACGATACATATCTCCACCTTGCATAAAGTTGTTAGTTGGTTGATATGTTGTAGCACCACTATTTTCAAAGAAGTCACCATTAATACCTGCTACAACAATCCAACCAGGATTATGTTTTTCCCAATCTGCAGCAGCTTGACGAGTAGTCATTTGTTTCCATTTATCTTGGTTGCTACCACTATATGTAACAACTTTCATATCATTGGAAGTATCAAAATCAACCCAGTGTACTGTATGATTATTCCAGAAATATTTTGAACTATTAGGGTCTTGTGTACCATTATTGATTGTTTCAATTCTTTGAGTGTTAGCCTCTAAAGTCCCAAACACGTTTTTTGTTTCAGCTTCGCTTGCTTCTTTATAAGCTTCATCTTTTGCTTGAAGAGAAACTTTAGAGAATAAGCTAAAAACTAATACAAAACTTAAAATAAATAAACTAATTTTTTTAAAAGTTTGCTTCACTATTTTTTCCTCCTATTTAATAGTTATTTAAGCAAAACAAAAGCCCAGGTCATGGACTTTTTTTTGTTTACTCCTTGTTTTTATGCGTTCTTATATAGACACAATAGTATTTCTTAAATGTAAGTTTTATTAACAAATACATTGGTAAACTAAATCCACATATAACCGCCAAAGTAGGCGCTTGTAACATAATTGCGACATCAGCAATAATAAATATAACTATACCTAAAGTGATCGCTAAGTCTTGAAAAGCCATCATACATGCAAGTTTAATATCATCTATAACTCTACAACCTTCCATATAATTCATTACAAGTGGTAAATGAACTATAATTACAAGCAGCATGATTGCAAACGCAATAGCTAAAACAAAACCAAAACCATTAATAATTCCATCAGTTAAATGCATAAAGAAATAACTAATACTTATATAAAATAAGATAACAAATATTAATATTAAAATAGTTTCAATTAATGCTTTTAAATAAATACGTTTAAGGCTTTTGAAGAATTCTTTAAAAACAGTATTACATTGTTTTAATTCAAATTTTTTAATTAAATCAACTCCAGCACATATAGCAGGATACATGTAAAGTACTGTAGGAATAAGTGTTAATAAACCCAAAGCACTATCCATGATGTCTTTAAAGAAAAGCGACATAATATATAAAAGAAGAAAAGAGGGAATTAAAATTAACAAATTAATTAGTACAAGACGAAAACAATAATCAAAAATTTTAAACAGTTTGCTATTGTACAAATTGAATTTTTTCATTCCTTCTTTTCTCCTTATTTTTAAAAGATTATATTAACCTACGATACCAGAACGTTCAACACCTTCAATGAATAATCTTTGAACGAATAAGTATCCAATTAATAGTGGCAACATCATTAAGAATGCTGCTGTATTAGTAATAGCTTTAACAAATTGTGGGTTAGAACCAACTTCTTCACCAACTAAGTAATATAAGTGTTTGAATTGTGGTGATTTTAATAAACCTGCCACCCATTCACTAATATTCATAAGTCTCATTGTCATTAATGGGAATGAGTCACCTGATAAACCATAAACTTTAATATAATATGAGTCATTCCATTGCCATACAAATGCGAATAATGAAACAGTTGTAATACATCCACGAGCATTCGGAAGCATTACACTCCAGAATGTTCTAACTACACCAGCACCATCGATTTGAGCACTTTCTTCTAATTCAATAGGAATTCCACGGAAGAATTGTTTGAATAAGAAGACGAATAAAGCAGCTCTGATACCTTGACCAAATATTGCCATGATGTAAAGAATAACATCTTTACCTTCACCTTTAAGTGTTAACGCTTCACCATTGATAGCTTGGAAAATACCAAAAACATCAAAGTGTGAGAAATATAATGCACGAGCAAGAGTAGTAGTTTGAGGTGGAACAAGTAATGTTAACATTACAATCCAGAATACGATATCACTACCTTTAAATCTTAATCTAGCAAATGCATAACCAGCAAGTGAAGTTGCAGCTACTTGAAGTACTGCAGTAAAAGCAGAAATCTTAATATTATTTTTAAGAGCACTCCAATAGTCTAGTAACTCACTAGCAATTTTAACGTTAAGTAAACTAAAGTGTTCAGGAATCCAAATAACAAGTGGGTTATTTAAGTCAACTGGGTCTTTAATTGCAACAATAATTTCTTGGAAAATTGGATATAGAATAATGAATGCTAAACCAAAAATGATAAATCCTCTTAGTAAACTTGAAGCAACACCACCAATACGTTGACCATATACAGCACGTTTTAAAGGACTCTTAATGTTTTCTCTAAATGTTTCATAGCTTTCTTTAGCGTCATTCTTATATGCCGCAACTAATTCTTTGAAACTAACTTTTTCATTATTATTTTTTGTCGTCATAATAGAACACCACCTTCGATAAAATACCTAATACAATAATTAGGAATAAAGCAACAACACCTAGATAAATCCACGACATTGCAGCATGAACACCGTAAATAGAATCATTTTCATATTGAGCGATAACTGTATTAACACTTGAACGTAAGTATGAATCAACTACTGTATAAACTACTACTGTTGGAATCATAGCAGAAACCATTGGTAATGTAATTTTCCAGAACATTTCATATTGAGTAGCACCTTCAATCTTAGCAGCTTCATATAAGTGTTTAGGAACTGATTGAATAGCTGTTAAGAAGATAAGAATTTGAATACCAGAATAAGAAATTGTATCATAAATACCATCTGTAATACCAGTTAAGAATGTGATTAAGAACTTAGGAATACCAATACCTTGCATGAATTGTGCCATATCAAATAAAGCAGTTAATGCATCTTCATTTGGATTTGTTAATGGACTGTTTACTAATGCAGCAGAAACAGCTTCAGAGTTGAAGATAACAGGAAGGAAGAAGATTGCACGAGCAGCTGCTCTTCCTTTAAAGTTACCATTTAACATAACTGCGATTAATAAACTGAAAATAGTAATTACAGCACAGTCAGCAGCTGTATTACCTAATGTATTTAAAAGTTCCACAGGGAAATCAGCATCTACTGTTAATGCATAACTATAGTTATAGAAAATATTTACATTTGTTAATGGGTTATCAAATATTTTTGCACTGAAATCACGATCTGAGAAGAATTGATTGAATAGAATTTCAACACCTTCTGGAGATAATTTAACAGTACTAAATGAATAAATTAATGAAGTGATTAATGGATATGCAAAGAATACAATGAAACCAATAACAACAGGTAATAAGAATACAACTGAAATTACTTTCTTTTGAATATCAAATCTTAATTTATCAAATGTTCTAGCTTTAATCCATGACATTGGCCATAATGCATAGCCTAGGAACCAACCAACTTTTTGAGTAATTGCACCAAATTTAGAAGTACGATACCAATTTAGAATCTTACTCCAAATATTAGAAAAGAATTCAGCAATTCTAGTCTTTAATGATTTTTTATTTTCTTTATCTTTTGCCATAAAATTGCCTCCTTCCTATTTTGCTAATTGATAGCTCTTAGCATGAACTTTAGTACCATCAGCAGCAACATAATTACTACGTGTATAGTTAAGATATACAACGATGTCACCATCTTCAGTAGCATATGTAACTTTGTAGATATTTGTAGCAACAGCTTCATGTCCTACTAGTTCACCACCATAAATGCCAAGTTCAAGTAATGCACCATAAACTTCTTCAACAGTTTCTAACCAGTCTGTATACATTGTATAATAGTAATAGTTATAATCTGTTTGAAGTAATTCTTCACTTGAATCATATGAGAATGTAAATGACATATTTGAACCAGTTTCAATCATTCTCATTAAATGTTCCATAGTACCTTTTTCACTATTAGCATTGAAACTTTCTCCACTATAATCAAATAATCCATTGATTACTAATTGATAGAATGGAACAGAATAATCTAAAATTTCATATTGAGTTGTTTGATATGGAATATTTTTAGCAACACTAACATATTTGAATGCATAATCATAAGGTTTATATAATGAAACATTAGTAATACCAGAATTAGTTAATGTATCTAATGCAGTAATTTGATTTCTTACAGCATCAACTTTAAATGTTTCTTTACCTTTACGATAGTCACCAGATAATTGAGAACCTAATTTGTCAATAGCAATATATCCATAATCATCAGTAACTTTAGAATAGCTATCTGCTAAAGCTTCTGCAAATGAAACATAATAACGAGGGGATAAAATATAAATCTTATCTTTAGTCTTATCGAATACATTTGAGTTTAAGTCATATGGTTGTTTAATTACAACGTCACCATCAACAGCATGTGTAGTATAGTGAGTCTTACCAAATGATTCTTCGTAAGCATTAACTTCACCAAATGAAACATATGGATAAATATTAACATTTTCATCAGTATCTTTTAATAAAGCATTAAATTTAGCTTTTGAACCAATCTTACTTGAAATCTTAATCTTTTCAAATGATGTATTCTTTAATC
>JAZOLP010000032.1:0-1935 GCA_045653225.1 Bacilli bacterium | reverse complement strand
TACTAAAAGAAGAATTAAATCAGTCAATTCTACTAAAAAGATTACTAAAGCAATGGAATTAGTATCTACTTCTAAATTAAAAAGATGTCGTGATGCCTTTGATAGAAATAGCGTATATACTTCAGAAACTTATGAACTAGTTAAAGAAGTATTAGCTAATGTAAAGAATTCGGATAATCAATATTTAGTAAAGAAAGATGTTAAATCTAAATTATATATTGTTATAACTTCAAATTTAGGTTTATGTGGAGGTTATAACGCAAATGTATTTTCTTTAGTAAGAGAAAATGTTGATGTAGAAAACGACTATTTAATTACTTTAGGTTCTAAAGGTAACTCTTATTTAACTAAAAGAGGATATAAAATAGTTCATTCTATAAATGAAGAAACAACAGGTTTAGAACAAGAAGCAAGTAAACAAGTTGCTTTAAAGGCTCTAGAAATGTTTAGTAAAGAAGAAGTAAGTGAAGTTCATATTATTTATACAAAATTTGTTAATTCATTAACATTTAAAGCGTGTGACTTATTATTACTTCCAGTTGAAATAGAAGAAAAAGAAGTATCTGGTCCGACACAAGAATTAGTGATTGAACCAAATGCTGATGAAGTATTAAACGAATTATTACCATTCTATTTTAATAGTGTAATTTATGGTTCTTTAGTAGAATCGCATGTATCTGAACAAGCAAGTAGAAGAACTGCGATGGAAAATGCAACTGATAACGCTGAAGAAATTAGTGGTAAATTATTAATTCAATATAACAAAGCAAGACAATCTGCGATTACTCAAGAAATTACTGAAGTTGTTGCAGGTGCAAATGCATCGTCATAGGAGGAAAAACTTATGAATAAAAATAGATATGGTCGTGTTATTCAAGTTTTAGGTCCAGTAGTTGATATTCGTTTTGAAGATAACTCTTTACCTGAATTATATAATGCGATTGAAATTAAATTAAATAACGAAACTTTAGTTGTAGAAGTTGCTCAACACATCGGTGATGATGTTGTTAGATGTATCGCTATGGGACCTACTGAAGGTTTAGTAAGAGGTGTAGAAGCATATAATACAGGTGATTCTATTAAAGTTCCTGTTGGTGAAGAAATTTTAGGTCGTATGTTTAACGTTTTAGGCCGTCCAATCGATGAAATTGATTTTGATGATAGAAGCGTAACAAAACACCCAATTCACCGTAATGCGCCTACATATGCTGAACAAAATATTGAAGGTGCTATCTTAGAAACAGGTATTAAAGTAATTGATTTACTTTGTCCATATGCTAAAGGTGGTAAGATTGGATTATTTGGTGGTGCTGGTGTAGGTAAAACTGTATTAATTCAAGAATTAATTTCGAATATTGCTACTGAACATGGTGGTATTTCTGTATTCGCTGGTGTAGGTGAAAGAACTAGAGAAGGTAATGACTTATACTATGAAATGAAAGATTCAGGAGTATTAGATAAATCAGCATTAGTGTTTGGTCAAATGAATGAACCACCAGGTGCCAGAATGAGAGTTGCTTTAAGTGGTTTAACAATGGCTGAATATTTCCGTGATGAAAGAAATCAAGACGTATTATTATTTATTGATAATATCTTTAGATTCTCTCAAGCAGGTAGTGAAGTTTCTGCCCTTTTAGGTAGAATGCCTTCTGCGGTAGGTTATCAACCAACATTAGCTACTGAAATGGGACAATTACAAGAAAGAATTACATCAACTAAAGATGGTTCTATCACATCTATTCAAGCTATTTACGTTCCAGCCGATGACTATACTGACCCAGCTCCAGCTACAACATTTACACACTTAGATGCTAAGACAGTATTAGATAGAGGTATTGCATCATTAGGTATTTATCCAGGAGTTCACCCATTAGATTCTTCATCTAGATTATTAGATCCTCAAGTAGTAGGTGAAGAACATTATAAGGTTGCTCG
>JAZOLP010000031.1:0-2785 GCA_045653225.1 Bacilli bacterium | reverse complement strand
AAATATGGTATAATAACTAAAAAGGTGGTACTATAAATGGATAATAATATAATTTGGACTTTTGACAATTTAGAATTAGAAAAAAGAATGATAGGGCCATTAAATCAAACTATTGATTTAATCAATACAGAATTAGGAATCAATATATCTCATATTCCTAATCATTATATTTTAGATGATTCTGTTTCTAATGTTACAATTGTTAAAACTTTATTAAATATTGTAAGTAACTTGTCAAATAATGGTATAGATTTTACAGATCGTGATTTAGTTCATATTATTCACATTTTAAAAACCTCACATAACTGTGAATCTAAAGTTTCCGAAATTGTTGAATTTTATAAGAAGAAGATATTAATTTTACATACTGCTGATGGTAAAAGAATTTACGCTAAAACTTTAATGCAGAAGAAATATTTAGAATTATTAGAATCTTCTAGTATTTTATTTGCAACAGGAAGTGCTGGTACCGGTAAAACATATCTTGCTGTGGCTTATGCTGTTTCTAAACTTAAGAAAAATGAAATTAAAAAGATTATTATAACAAGACCTGCTGTTGAAGCGGGAGAAAAATTAGGTTTTTTACCTGGAGATTTAAAAGAAAAAGTTGATCCATATTTAGTACCAATATATGATGCTTTAAATGAGTTTTTAGGAAAAGAAACAGTTGACAAATTAGTAGAAAAAGGTGTAGTAGAAATAGCTCCTCTTGCTTATATGAGAGGTAGAACATTAGATCATGCTGTAATTATTTTAGATGAAGCACAAAATACTACTAATAATCAAATGAAAATGTTTATTACTCGTTTAGGGTTTAATTCGAAAATGATCATAACAGGTGACTTATCACAAATAGATTTACAAAGAGGTTTAACTTCTGGTTTATTAGAAGCTACAAAAATTCTAACTGATATCAAAGGCATTAATCATTTACATTTTAATAAATATGATGTTATGAGACATCCTCTTGTTACAAAAGTGATAGAAAAATACGAAGAGGTAGAAAATGATTCATTATAATCTTCATGGAAATGCAAAAAAATTTGATTTTTCAATTAGAAAAGTTATTAGTTCAATTTTAAAAACTGTTAAAAAAATTGAAAATTTAAATACTGAACATATGATTAGTTTTATTTTAGTTGATAATGAAACTATTCATACAATAAATAAAGAATATCGAAATATAGATAGACCTACTGATGTAATTAGTTTCGCAACAATTGATTCAAATCCTAATCGAGAATTATCATATGAACTTGGTGATATTTATATTTCAATTGATAAAGTTTATGAACAAGCATCAGCATATAATCATAGTGTAATGCGTGAATTTGCTTTCTTAGTTACTCATGGTACGCTTCATTTACTTGGGTATGATCATGTAGAATATGATGAAGAACAAGAAATGTTTAAAATTCAAGAAGAAGTGCTTTCTATCTTAAATATAAAGAGGTAATGAAATGTATAGTTTAGATGAAAAATTTGAATTAGCTGTTAAAGCTAGATCAAGAAGTTATAGTACTTATTCAAAATTTAAAGTAGGTGCTGTATGTATTTTAAAAAATGGAGAATATGTTTTAGGGTGTAATATTGAAAATGCTTCATATGGATTATGTAATTGTGCAGAAAGAAGTGCATTATTTAGTTTGATTTCATTGGGATATAACCCTAAAGATGTTGTCGAATTAGTTGTAATCGCAGATACTACTTTACCAGTTTCACCTTGTGGTGCATGTCGTGAAGTAATGAGAGAATTACTTAATGAAAATACTACTGTTACATTATTTAATATGAATAAAGATGTTAAAACAACAACAGTTAAAGAATTATTACCTTATGCGTTTGATTCAGGTGATTTAGATGAGTAAAAAAGGATTTAAATCAGGATTTGTATCTATTATTGGACGTCCTAATGTAGGTAAGAGTACACTTTTAAATAATTTTTTAGGTATGAAACTTGCGATTGTTTCACCTCGTGCTCAAACAACAAGAAATAGAATTCAAGGTATTTATACAACTGAAACAGAACAAATTATTTTTATAGATACTCCAGGTATTCATAAACCAAAAAATGAACTTGGTACTGTTATGAATGAGTTTGCTTATTCTGCATTAGAAGGTACTGATTTAATTTTAATGTTAGTAGATGCATCTTGCCCTATAGGTGATGGCGATAAATATATCATTGAACAGCTTGCTAAAGTAAAAATTCCAGTAATTTTAGTTTTAAATAAAGTAGATTTAGTTGAAGATCAAGTTGTATTAATGGAAAATGTAAATTCTTATAAAGATGCTTATAAATTTGCAGGAGGGATTACTCTTTCAGCAACAGAAGGATTTAATATTGACAAGTTAAAAGAAATGATTGTAGATCGATTAGAAGTAGGTCCTATGTATTATCCGGAAGATCAAATATTAGATCTTCCTGAAAGATTTGTTGTTGCTGAAATTATAAGAGAAAAAGTTTTATTAAAAACAAAAGAAGAAATTCCTCATAGTGTAGCTGTTACAATCGAAAGTTTTAAAGAAAAAAGTAAAATTATTGAAATTAATGCGACAATCATAGTTGAACGACCTAGCCAAAAAATGATCATAATTGGTAAAGGTGGTAATATGATAAAAAGTATAGGTACTGATGCAAGACGTGATATTGTTAAATTCTTAAATCAAAAAGTTTATTTAGAATTATTTGTAAAAGTTGAATCTAATTGGCGAAATAACAAAAAATATTTAAAAGAATTTGGTTATAAAATAGATGATTATAAATAAATAATTACCTTTTTAA
>JAZOLP010000030.1:0-4752 GCA_045653225.1 Bacilli bacterium | reverse complement strand
AATGGATTGCTAAATATTTTTATTTAATAACAATTGTTAAAGTACCATATTCTACGTTAGTTTCTGTATTATATGCTGTAACAACTAATGTACCAGCTTTTAATAATTTTAAAGTATTACCATCAATTGAAGCTAATGTAGTATCATTTAAACGATATGAATATTTGTCTTTTAATGCATAATCACTTACTTCTTTAATAACTTTTAATGATATTTCTTCCCCAACATTAAATGTTTCATTACCACCAACTATTAAAGGTTTATTATCTAGTTTTCTATCCATACCTTGAGCAACAGCAGTAATTAAAGTGTTAGTATTATCTTCACCAATTTCCCATATCATAACTCCACCTAAACCTTTAGTTTTAGCATATTCACACTTATAAATAATAGAAAGCTCATTATCATAAGTAAAGAACATTCTAGTTTCAGTATTAAACATGTAAGGTGCACATGAAGAATAATCAAAATTATAATTTACAGTAGATCCAATTAATGAGAAATATGTGTCACAAATTTTAGTGAATGCACTATTTTTATAAGCTCCACCAGTAATAGAACTTTGGCCTAAACCATCTTTTGAAGTTGTTCTTGTTTTGATATCTTTACCATAGAAAGCAATACCTAAACAAATCTTGCTTAGCGGAACACCTTTGTTTACCCAAGCTGTAACTGTTTCATCAACTGAACATCCCCCAACTGTTCCTGACATACTTGATGAAGGATATAAAGCAGTATGATGTGTACCAACGTTTGAACTATTTAAGTCATAACTCATCATATTAATATAATCGAAATAATTAACTAATTTATTAAGTTCAAATCTTTCATGTCCCCATGGACCTGCAGGAATAGCCGAAGTTAATAAATAACCTTCTTTAACAGCATCTAATTGTGTTCTAATTTCAGAAATTAATGATGTGTAGTTTGCTCTATCTTCAGTAAGCCCTCTACCACTATAACTACCTGGGTATTCCCAGTCAATATCGATTCCATCTAAACGATATTCTATAACAGCATCTACCATTGATTTAGCTAACTTTTTACGTAAAGTAGTATCAGCAGCACAATCACTGAAATTCTTTGTATCTTCTCCATATCCTTGGATACTTAAACAAACTCTAATACCATTTTTGTGACCAACACCAACAGTTTCACGAAGCATTGTTCCGATACTATTTAAATTTAAAGTGCCATCAGCATTAACATAAGCAAAACTAATATATAAAATATCAACAGTTTTTAACACTTCTTCACTATATTTTGTATAATACCATGATGAAGTATACCCCATAACAATATCGCCAGTAACTAATTCTTTTAACTCATATTTTTTAATTGTTACATTTTTATCAAACACGACAGCTTCTTCACTTCCTTTAACATTTATAGATAGAGTTATAACAATTTCTCTATTTACTAAATCAGGATTATATACACCATCTAATGTTAATAACGATGGATCACTAATATCCCAATTATATTCAATGAAATCATATCCTTCAGGTAATACAATATCAGAATCAATAACATCAGGAACTATACTATCAAGTAAATCATCATAACTTGTTTCAACATAGTTAGCGTATAAAGTAAAATCACCTTTCATTGGAGTAGTAAAATCGTAAATTTCTAAGCCTTCTTTATCTAAACTCCAATGACTAAATAAATAACCAAGTTTACTAGGATTTAAAGCAGGTTCTTCTGGAATGTTTCCTGAATTAAATTTAATGCTTTTTATATTATAACCACCATTAGTTTCAAAAGACAATGTATAAACAGCGTCAATATATTTAGCATAAAGCACTAAATCTTTATCAATTACTGTATTAACAGCAGCAAATCTTTTTAATTCACTATCTAAATACCAACCAACAAATTTTTTCTCTACCACTTCTTTTACTTCTAAATCATTAATTATAGTGTTTTCATACACATTAGTTACAACTTCTTCACCTTCGATCATCATTGTAACTTTAAAAACTTTATCCATTTTTGCAAATAGTTCAATATCTTCTTTAATTTGTGTATTAATATCAAATTTTTGAGTAAATCCACTATCTAAAAACCAACCATTAAATTCATATCCATCAATATTTGGATTTATGTCATTCATTAAAGTTGATCCTTTTTTAACTTCTACAGTATTTGTTGTATCATTAATATTTAATGTAACTACAGCGTTCTTTTTACAACTTGTAGTTATAAATAATAAACAAATTAAAAATACAATAAAAATATATTTTCTCATTTTGCCTCCTCTAAATTTAAGCTTTCAATAAATCTATCAATAGCTATACTTAATTCATTATACACTTGTTCAAAATTATCATAATACCATGGGTCTAAAATATAGTAATTAGGCTTAATAAATTCACCTATTAACGAAACTTTATCATAATTTGGTAATTTTAATACTTGTTCAAGCATCATTTTATTTGAATAATCCATTATAAAAATATAATCAAAATTTTCATAATCTTTTTTTGTTATTTGCTTTGCTGTATGATGACATCCAATTATCCCATGGTCTTTAAGCGTTTTAATAGTTTTTGGATAGATTCCATTTCCAATTTCTTCAAGTGAAGTAGCTCTACTATCAATAAAAAAATTGTTTTCTATTTGTAACTTTTTTACTTTATCTTTCATTATAAATTCTGCCATTGGACTTCTACAAATATTACCATGACAAACAAATAAAACTTTTATCATTTTTTCTTTTTCCCTTTTGATCTTAATGATTCTTGACAATTTATAAATATTTTATTATAAACTTGTTCAAAACTCATTTTATCTTCAATTGTATTTTCATCAATAAATAAGATAGTATGGTCAGGTAAACTAAATGTTACTACACCATTACTTCTAATTACTTGTTTAATTTGAGTATATTTAATTTCATCGCTATCATATTTTCCATTAAATTCATATTTAATTTTAAAACAATCATCATAGAATTTATAATTATAAATAGCGCCCTCAAACTTAGATAAAGATTCATGACTTCTTTTTAATCCTTTGTAATTAATAATTGTTAATATTAATAAACAAACAGCTAAAATTCCCACTCCAATCCAAGCAAGAGTTGTCCCTGTTACTGCTATTAAAATGGCAATTAATAAAAAAATTCCATAAACAATTAAAGTCCATTTTATGTTCGAACGAATACTTTTAATATATTGATTAGTAATATTTCGATTATGAATAGTAACATTCTCTAAAATAAAATTAGTATTTTCCATATATTACACCAATTCTACTTTTAAATTTTGGATTTTCTAATATTATTTTTTTATAAATTTCTTTTCCTAACGGTGTTTTAGGTTGTCGTCTAGTCCAACTTAAAATATTTTGGTCAGTATAAGTTTCTGGATATTTACATGCGTATGTAAAAAATTGATAATTTAATTGAATTGCGTCAAAATCATGAGCTAAATTAGCATTATAACTTATGTTTAATGTCCAATCAACCCAAGCATCATAAACCTTATTTGCATTAGATGCTTCATTATATAGCAAACTACACCATAGTGCTTTTGCAATTAGATCCTCTTTAATATCATCTTGACTTGTCTTATTTGGATGAGGAATATCTCCAGTTAAAGTTTCAGCAAGATCGTGTATCATTATCATATCTAAAATTTTTTCTTTAGAATAACCATCTTCTAAACTTTCTTCTGGTAAATAAATATTTGCAAGAGTATACATAAAATACATATGTTCTGCAATACTTTCTTTATGTGGAGTTGGAACATTGGTTCCAGTCCATCCAGTTCTTTCTAAAATATTACTATCAGCAAATAAATTTACAACATTAATTAAATTATATAAATTAAGTCTACACATTTCAGAAAATGCATCAACTAATGTATTAGTATTACGTTTTGCTCTCTTATCAATTTCTAAAAATTGTAGATATAAAGGATTAACACTATTATTTTTATTTAAAGAATCAATTAGTAACAAAAATAAATTTAATTTGAAACTTAAATTATTAGGAACCAAAGTCATATTATTCAAAATACAATTAGGAAAATCATTTAATTCACTATAACATGATTTAATTACATTATCTCTAAAGCTTTTTGAAGATAATACTTCTTTAACGAATGCTCCAAAATCAAAAAGTTGACCATTAATTTCTTCAACTTTTATAAAGTCTTTTAAATGATTTGATAATAGAATTTTCTTTAAATTATTGATGTCATTATCATTAAACCCAAATATTTGTAATTCAGGTGTCGGTAGTAAAAATCTCATTATCGTTTACCCTTTCAAATTATAATTTAACTTTTATAGCTTTATGGTCATATCCATAATAAAGCATATCAACATATTTTGTCTCAACTAAATCAATTTTAGTAAAAACATGATCAATTCTTTGTCTATCTCCACGTTCAGATTCAAAAGTGAACTCGCCCTTACCCTTTAAAGGATCTACATATCCTAAACTTTCAAGCGCAGCAAAACTTAAATATCCTGTAGTAAATTGAAAATTATTGCTGTCTAAAGCATCTTCTAGATAACCAGTAACAAAATTACCTAAAATTATATTAGGATCTAAATTTTTAACTAATTTAATTAAATTTGATATAAAAATTTGTTTATATGGTTTTCTTTTAGGTGCTTTTACTACAATAAGTTTTTGATTTAAGTATTCAATAAATAGCAATCTTTCTTTATATTTATCCATTGTATATTTTTTATCTACTTCGGGGTGGTTAGATTTTAGTGGAAAATGTTCAATTTTAA
>JAZOLP010000029.1:0-25701 GCA_045653225.1 Bacilli bacterium | reverse complement strand
AAATTCTTTATCTTGACAATAATATATATTATCATCTAAACATTTCTCTAATAAAGTTTCATACTTTTCGTTATTATGTTTATCTTTTAAAACTTTTATAAATTTTTCATATATATATTGATTTTCTATAGAATTATATATAAAATTATAAATATATCTATATTCATCAATAAAAGATAGTTCTATATTAATTAAATTGTCTTTTGTATGAATATTTTTATTAAAAATAGTATTTACATCCAATATTGCATTTTTAATATTCTCTATAATTCTAATAAAACATGTTTTACCAGTGTTGTTTGGACCATATATAGCAGAAGCTTTAACAATATCATCATTTAATGTATTAATAACATTTGTACTAAAGCGTTTTGTTCTCATATCAGCATTCATTGAAAATTCGATTTCATTATTAAAAACTTCTACATTTTTTAATTTCAAACTGTATAACATACTATCACCTCACTATTATTATATCATATTTTTTATTTTTTATGCAATAAAAAAACACAAAAAATTAAAAAACTATTAATACTTTATTGATTATCCTATTTTAATTCAATTTATATATATTTAAAAAAAGTGATTCCTTTAAGGAATCACTTAGTTTTGATTTGTAACCTGATTAGAGTTGTTTTGAACATGTACACCCCAATCATCAGCTGAAGTTGTTACTTTCTTAATAGTAATATGAATATCAATTGTACGAGCAGTAATTGCGGATTGTACATAGAATTCACCAGCTGCTGAATAAGATGTTGTTACTTTCTTATCTGTAACAGTAAATGTTACATCATATCCATCTGGTAGTGAAACATACAAGTTATAATAACCTGATGTATTTGATTTTAAAGTTCCATGAGTAAGAACATTTGTTCCATTTTCAAAATATGCAAATATACCAGCTTTATTATATGGTTTATATTCCTCACGTAATGGATTTTCTCCTTTATAATCTTCAGGTAATGCATAACATGCTAATTCAATAAATACATTATTAATTAAATTAGTGATGTCACTTGCATCTTGAGTACTATTATCATTTAGATAATCGATTACGATATTAAATTTAACGTTATTTGTTAAATCTTGTGCAGCAACTTTATAATCAGTAAAGTAATCAGCTGTTTTTACTTCTGAATACATTTCAGAATAAACACGATAATTAACAAAGTTAAATTTTAGGAGTTCTTCACTATATGAGCCAAATTCATTAAAGTCAGTTCTTAATGAAATGTTATCAATAGTTTTTCCATCGTAAACTATAGTTTGATATCCTGCAACAGGGCTAATTCGATAAGTTTGACCACCATAGTTAAATGAAGTATATCCAGCTTCTGCATCAGTAACAGTAATATCAGCACCAGCAGTATCTTTTATTGATGTTCCATCTTCACTAACTAAGAAGATAGTTAATGATTGTAAATCATCTACATAATAAGGTACGTAACGATATACAACTCCACCAACAGTTTCTGTACGATAAATTGTAGCACCTTCTGGTAAAGTAAAGTCTGGAGTATAGTAATCTAGCTCAGTCTTATTAACTAAACCAATAACATAGAAATCAGCTTCTTTTGTCATTGTATCAGGTACATATGACCATTCATATTGATTGTAGTAAATTTGACCAGGTAGACATACAATCTCACGAGTTGGATCGGCTAACATTTTTTGATAAGCATCAAGATTTATTTCGTTAACAGTGATCATTGTACGAATACTTGCAGTAACGCTTTCTGAGAAGAAAGTAACATTATCTAAATAAGAATCCCTATTCTTATTTTTAGTAATATGAATCTTATCAAATGTTACATTCCAACTATTAGTTTGACCAGTCTTAAATAAAATTTCATGACTATATACCATTGCAAAGTAATAATCAGTAGATTCTGCATCACTTGAGAATTCCACTTCAAAGTCAAGACCTTCTGTAACAACTACAGTTACCCCATCAGGTGTATCAATTGTGTTACCTTTATCATCAAAGAATTGTACTTTAAAGTATTCAGAAGTAGCTGTAGTATAGAATTGGTCTAACATATATTCAAATCTATATGATGGAGTTTCTTCTCTTTCAAATGATGATTCATAGATATAATCTTTATTTTGTTCATCAGCTTCATCACCTAAGATTTCATCAACCTCAACACCACCATTAACGAATACTCTATATATATATGTATTATAGATTTCTTCATTTATATAATGAGTAAATGTTTTAGTTGTAGTTCCATCTTCAGCAGTTACAATAATTTCAATAGCATATTGATAAATAGCAATAGCTGAACCTTCTTCATTAGTTAAGGTTGCAGTAACATTACCAATTTCAAATGTAGAAAGTGGAGATGTTACAATAGAATCTAGATATATACCTTCTTTAAATGTAAGATCTACTTCACTACCTGTAGATTTAAATTCAAAGGCATTACCAATCTTAACTTTAGATAAAGCATTAAATGATTCAATATTTTGATCAGAAACCACAATTAAATAATCATAATCAATTGAGTCTATAGCTTGATTAGCACCAGAAGAATAAATTTTAGTTACATAATATCTATTATTAAATTGATTTAGTTTAACTGCTATTCTTAAACTAGAATATGGACTATCAGCATTAGAATCTGTAGGTCTATATACTGCAACAGTATTATTATAAGTAGCATAATAATCAGGATTTAAAGTACCTGTAGCTTCTGTTACAATAATATCATTAGATAACTTACCATTAAACTTGAAGAATTTTTCATCAAGTGGAGTACCATATTCAACATAAGAAGGGCTATTATAGTTATTAGTATCAGTCCCACTGTTAGCATATGTTTGACCGTTAAATGATAATGAATTTAAGTTAGCTTCTGAACTTACAGCTTTTTCAAATAATGCATAGTATTTTGTACTTTCATTAATTTCAATTTCAATTAAATAAATACCTTTTGTTTGATAATTATCTAAACTAATATCAAAGAATACAGTACCACTAGGGTAACCATTATTATTAAATCCAGTACCTGATTGACCAGCAATAACAACTATACCATTATTAATTGTATTATTAAAGATATAATCTTTACCTAAAACTAATTCATTTTCTAAATATGAACTAAAATTACTAGGAACAGTTGTAGGTAATGTAGTTAATTCAGTTTTGTAAACATGAACATTTGATAATAAACTTAAACCATTATTCATGTTAGCAGTACCATAGTTAAGAACAATCTTGCCATTGTAACCTTTTACCGCTGTATTAACAACAGTATTAGTAATAACTTCACCTTTTGAACCTGAACCAGTAGCATCTACATGAGTACTATTATTTCCATCTACAACAACACTTGTAAGTGGATTTAAATATGCAGGGTTAGTAATAGTTACATATAATGTATATTTAGTTTTAACTTTAGTATCTTCAGCTTGAACAACAAAAGTATCTTCTAACACTTCACCAACTACATATGTATCACGTAATACAATTTCAAACTTATTAGTTTCTTCATCAAATGAAGCACCATATGATAATTCATAACTTCCTTTAGCAGGATTAATTATTAATTTATCTTGATATAGGATATCATTATTAATTGGGATATAGAAATAAACTTCGTTCTTGATAATGTGGTTTCCATCAGCATCAGTAATAGGATTGCCATTTTCATCTTTTTCTTTATAATTACAGAAGTAATCATATTCTAAGTTATTATCTACTACATATTCATTATTTTCATCTGTTAATTCCATCTTGAAAATAATAGTTGCAATAGACTTCTTAAGTTGTTTCATTTCATAATAAACTTTATAGTTAACACTTCTTACACCTTCAGTGTATTTATTAGGGTCTTCATAAGTACCACCACGCCAAGATGGATCATTTACTAAAATACCATCTTCATTAGTGTAATATTTATCAAGTTCAATTAATGAAATGTTATCTGGTAGGAATAGACCAGCTTCAATACCCATTGAAGATGCTAAAGCATAAATACCTGTAAAGTCTGTAACGATAGAAGAATCAACCCCCATACCGTTTAATTGTTCAATAATACCAGTTTCAGTTAAACCAGTATATTTTGTGAATAATGAAGTATCACTTGCAATAATTATCGCAGCGATTTCAGCCATTATATCATCATCTAAATGTGCAGATAAACTAGTTCGATACTCATATAAATTATATATATCAGCAATTAGTAATTGTTTAACAATTCTATTATATTCTACAGTCTCTAATAGACCATTATTAACAGCATTTGTTATTAATGTTACACCAAGGTCAGAAGTTGAATAGTAATATACTAATAAGTTCTTCTTGTCATCTAAAGATAAACCATCCCATAAAGTAGTACTATTTGCTAGTAATACAGACTTAATATAATCATCCATATCAGATGAATTACCTTGATATCCAATTTCATAAATATCACCAACTAAATTAACTATTGCAGAATAATTATCTGATGCATTTAATTCTTTTAACATTTGAGGTAAAACATTAAGATAATAACTACTATTTGAATGTAATAATTTTACAATATTACCTTGAGCAGTTTTACTAGAAATATTATTCATTAAAACATTGACATTGTCAATTGTTAAATTATTATTTAAATAAGTTAATGCTGTAGTAATATCAACATTTGAATTATAATCATCAACTAATAATTCTAAGAAAACTGTCGCATTCTCTGTTGAATTATGTACTATTTCTTTTAAATATGACTTTACTCTAGTGACTCCGTTTGTATTACTATTATTATTTGGCATTTCACTTATCATTTGATCAATCATTACATGAGTAAGATTACCACCATTTTTAGCCGTTGCACTACTTCCATAGTCAATATAAGTATAATATTCAATATTTGTAAAGTTGTAATCATCAACATAATCGACATCTTCTCTAGTTGTTGTTGCATACACACCTGTATGTTCAGCATCAGCACCCCAAGTTACAATACTTGAAGAATTATTTCCATTTTTCCAAGAAACACTGTAATAACTGTTAGGGGCTGGATTTCCACTACTAGTACGATCAAATGATAAACTAGTTACATTATTATTATTATTAGCTTCCCAATAGAAATATCTGTTATTATAATGATAAATATTTGAATTTCTATAAATATATAACTCATAGGCATTGTTACCAGCTAAAGTACCATTTATATCTCGAGCATTACCCGTATAAGCAACATTATTTGTAGTAGATTGACTAACAACTGTTTTATATCTTGTATCTATAGCAACTAAGTTATTATATAGGTTAGCCTTTAAATATATATTATCAGAGTTTCTTCTACCACTATCAAAGAATAAATACATATCATTTGAAGTACTTGTTCCAACAGCTTGATCTATATTATTCAATAATGTTTTAAGATTATTAGTTGACATTGAATCGATTCTACTATCAACTTCACTAATTGCATATAAATTATTGTACATCTCAATATATTCATTATTAGAAATAGGATAATTTGAAAGTGATGAATTACTATTCATTCTATTAGTAATTAAAGCCTGTTTTAAAGCAGCAAAGTCACTTTCTTCAATAACTAAATCTGCAAAATATGTATCAGCAATAGTTTCAATAAACTCTTGATCATTTTGAACTAACGAATATAAAGTATTAGCTAAAGATTCTTTTTGATCTTCAGATAATGAATTAATATATGCATTTGTACAAGCATCATCTTCTACTAATTCATTGAAAATATTAATGATGAATGTTTTTTCTGAATTAGTAATATTTTCTTGTGTAGCAAACTTATCTAAAATTGTATTTATTAAGCGATAATTATTTTTATCATTTACTAAACCATCAAGTCCATAAGTATTAATTGCAGTAACAAGTTCTTGATTTATTTCTGTTTCGCTTAAATTATTTAATAATTTTAAAATTATTGTTTGAATTTCACTAGCTGTTAAAATTTGTTTTACAGCTTCACTATCCTCAACTAATACTTCTGCAATATCATCAGCTTTATCAGGATTTTCTTGAAGATATTCAACAATCGCATCAGCAATTTTATTTTTTCTTGATTCAACTAGTGTTTTATTTTGTGCTAAAATCTCGTTATAAACATCTTGAATCTTCCCTGGATTTTTAGCATTTAGAACTAATTTAATTAATTCTACATTAGTTTGAGCATTAGAATAAGCATTTGATTCAACAACTTCTTTTAAGCCAATTTTTACAATTAAATATTCATTAACTTTACTATATGGAACAAATTGAATATAGTCCGCAATAAAGTTATCAGTATTGTTTTGGTCAACATTACCATTTGCATCATATGTTAATTCACCAGGAGTTCTTAATGAATAATTTTCATTAAAAATACCACCATTATGTTCTTGTGAATATATATTTGTAATACTAGAATTACCTTGTTTAGTATCTTTTGAATAAGATCTTATACCATATGTATAATTTGTTCTATCAGTATTAAATGGTACTGGTGAAGTATCTTGAGCTTTTGTAGTAGCCATATTAGCAAGCATAGTAGCTTTAGTTGCTGCATTACCATCACCATAATTTTGACAGTTCATTGCACCAAGAATATTTAATTCATCGTTAAAGTTTACAAGATACTTAACATTCATTGCAGCAATATCGTTATTTACATTATTACCATTTGCCCATACACCAATTAAAGCACCAACTACATATAGGTTTGCACTTCTACTTGTTTCATTAGTAACCTCTCGAGTAGTTACTTTTTCACTAGAATTACTTATGTTACAAATTTTATTCACGTTATCGGTAGATATTTGTAATACTTGAGCTTTACCGTAGTTAATTGAGTTTGCAATATAAATCGGGTTAGTTGCACTCATACCATAAGTACCAGATGTCATACGACTAATATATAAATAACCAAACATACCGGCAGCAACACTGTTTCCGTAAATATTTCCATAGTTGATTACGTCAATAATTGTACAAGCACCAAGGCATACGAAACCAGCAGCCTTACTTTGTTGTTCTCGATCGTACATAACAGTTGTATACGTATTATAAGCATAAATATCGCCATAATTTATAGAATACTCGATTTTAATTGTATGAGAGTTTTGACTTACACTATTTTCATTTACAAGAATACCATCCTCACCACGGTCATTACGAGCAATAAATCCAGCAGCATTTGTAAACGATTCATAAGTACTTGTATTCATTGCTATAATTGTTCCATTATTAGCAGAGTCTATAATAGTTGCTTTAGATCTATCTCCAGCAGCATTATATCTTTCATTTTGCATCACGTAACAGAAACCACCTGATTCTACTTCTAATGTTGGAGCAGCACCTGAGAAATCACCATATGTACTCTTATTTGTATTATTACCATCATGGTCGAACACTTCGTTAATATTATAAACATCACCTAAATTAAATGTTTGCGAAATAGTTGAAGAGTTAACACTAGTAATACCTGTTAGACGAACACCACCATAAAATTTACCCGGTTCTGTAGGAATTGATGTTGTATTAATAATATCTCCTCTTGTAAGTCTAATATCACCATCATTAACACAGTTATGAAGACTACCAACATAACCCCTTTCAATCAATAATGTATCATTAGAGGGTTGATCATTACCTACATTTTTGTAACAAATACCTGCAGCGTATAAAGTAAAATTGGGAACAATATTAGTTGCTTGAGAAATTGTAATATCTCCACCATTATAAATATCTTCTGCACGATGACCTAAACTAACTTCTTCAAATACACCATAAATTTTTATCTTCTTATAATCGTTATAATAAGTACGATACACACTAGTCTCTAACTTTAAATTTGTATGGGTAGCATGAGAGAAGTAAACTCTAATATCACCATCATTACGAATATTTTTTAAATTAAAGTTTATACCATTTACACAACCAGAAAGTTGTAGGATAAACATATTAACTGTATTTCTAGTAATATAATTAATATTATTATAGTTATATACTCTTTCTAAATTAATTGTTGTTTCTACATATGGAGTAGAGAAATTAACTGTTGTATTAGCTGTTTTAATGTGATTAGTATCAATATGTAATTTATTGTTTATGTAATATATTTTATTATCAGCATTAAATGTTGGAGCGTATTCATCCATTAAAGACATATCAATCTCTTGTGGATCATTTGGTACTTCTTTAATTTTAGAATTTTGTCGTTCATAGTGATAATTAAGATTATAACCACCTAAAACTTTCATATCTGTTAAATAAGAATAACAAACACCAGCAGCACGAATATCAATTCCATTTGTGACATTTGTAAATATAGAATACTTAGCAGCATATTTAGATGTTGTTAAGCTATTTGTAATATTTAATAAGCCACCATTAGAAAGTGATGTAAATTCAAATGGAGTTAATTCATCTATCTCATCTTGAACATTTACAGTATTGATTGTAGCATTAAATGTATCATATTTATCTGCAACTTTACTTATTACATTCATTACACCTGAGATATATGCTTTATAGTTAGTATCAGTAACGTTATAGTTAATGTTTGCATTATTTAGATATACACCGTTTGAACCTTTTGCATCGATTACTCTACCAATAATACCACCAACATAAACAAGGGAATAGTATGTTCCGTTATTTACGTTAATAACATTATTGTTTTGTAGTTCATATGTGTTAGAAATATAGTTATCTTTTTCTTCATCATCATTACCAGCACAACCAATAACACCACCGATATATTGTCTAACAGCAGTACCAGGATTAGTTGAATAACTGATATTGTTAATTACAATGTCATTTAAACAATTGTTAATTGAATCGCAACTTTCTACTTTACCAACAATACCACCAATTGAATGTGAGTCATCTTTTGTAAGTGTACCAGGGTTTGCATATGTAGCTGATTTTAATGTACCAGTTGTAGTTGAATTTGAAATAGTTCCATCAAGTACAGTACCTGTAATACCACCAACTTGTTGTGTACCTAAATATGTAGTTGTACCGTTAGTTAATGTAATGTCTACTTCAACATTTACATTATTAATTGTACCACCTTCAAGTAATCCACAAACTGCACCAAGTGTATTAATTTCGCTTAAGTTAATATCAGTAATATCTGATTCGTCAATAGTTACATTAACCAAGTTAATGTTTTCAACTGTACCAGATAATACACTAAATAAACCATATGCTCTATAACCATTATATGAATTACCTTTGTTAATCTTTAGGTTAAAAATTGAAGTATGATTTGATGTTGTACCATCAGCTAGTTCTACAGAATAACCATCACTATTATTTGTAGTACCAATAAGTTTTCCAGAGAATACTGCATCAGTGAATACAAATGCATCTTCTCCTGCATTATTTAAATCTACTGAATTAACAAGTAAATATGAAGCAGTTCTAAAGGCTTGATATTGATCGATGTATTGTGACATTAATACTAAATCATTAGCATTTTTAATAGCAAAATATTCTTCATCATCTACAACTATTACTTCAAAACCTCTTAATACAGGGTATTTAGATTTTAAATAACTACTGTATTCAGGTTTATAAGTTGCATCAGAGAACCAAATTTGGTCAACAATTTCATCATTTTCTTTTGTATAATATTCAAATTTTGATTGGTCTAAGAATTCAGTTGTTTGAAGTGAAGTTAAACCAGAAATTGAAGTTTTATTGTATGTTGTATTTAAATCTAGGATATGAGCATCGAAGTAACAGTTTACCATTGTTCCAGAGTTAACTTCAACAAATGGATATCTATTATTTGTAGATGTCATTGCGATAGTAGGTGAAGTAATTCTATCTACTGCAACATAACAATTTTTAATTGTAGCATTTTCAGCATTTGCTGCAGCAAACATTGTTGTAATATATCCACCTTCAGCAGACATACCAGCATTATTTCCTCTTAAGTCTTGAACGTAACAATTTTCTACTAAATTTTTATTTAATCCAATAAATGGAGTTGCATAATGAACACCTTCATATATGTCATATTGAATCATATTTGGATTAATAATACCTACGTTTTTAATTGTACCAGTATTAACTGAGAATAATGCAAGATAAATTAATCCATTATAATTAGCAGCTTCTTCTTCTGATTCAAATGGACGATAGAAAATATTAGAAATTGTATGACCTAGTCCATCAAAAGTACCACTAAATGAATAGTCTCCGTTCCAACCAATTGGACGTAACATTTTAAATGTTTGAGAAGCATCTTCATAATTTATGTCAGCTCCTAAAACATAATTAAATGTTAAGAAATCAGTATATGCATCATTTTTTTCATCAGAAGAAAACCAAGGATTACATAGTTCTGAGAAATAATAAAGGTCTAAACCTGTTTCGATTTTAATAACGGTATTATCTTTTTTATTTTCAATTAATGAGTAATCTTTAACAGCAGTTACTAAACCTTTTTCATTTAAAGTTACATAATCACTAATTGAAACATAAGTAGTAGTATTAGGAGCAGTACCTTTATTAATTTCAGCTAAATCACTATTCCATGTATCTGCTGATAATGTAACTTTATTTGGATTTTTAGTAATTGATATATTAGGAATTACACCAACACCAATTAATACAAATGCTAAAGTTAATACAAATAAAGCTATTTTTCTAGAAATTCTAAATGCTTTTTTCATATGTTATGCCTCCTCCCCTTGATTATTTACAGGCGGAGTAGGAATTTCAGTAATTCCCCATAACGCTTCATAACGGTTAGCTTGACAAACTTGAATACTTAAGCCTAAAGCTACTGCACAAGTTTCAACATAGTTAGAATTTGATTTTGAAATATACGGTGTACACTTAGTAACAAAATCAAGAGTTTGGTCGAATCCTTCTTCAATCATGTTTGTATAATAACAATATTGTGTAACTGGATCATAATACCAACCTTCAGCTAGAGTAAATGCAAAATACTCAGTTGAATCTTTAAAAATAATTTCAGTAGTTTGTTTGTCAAAGTTAATATAAGTTTTTGTTACTTTCCATTCATCAAAAAGTTTAACTCTTAGGTATCCAGCAATTTTAGCAGTAACTTTAACTTGAATAGTTAAGTTTTGTATTAATGGATTTGGATTACTTGCATCATAACGATTTTTATCTTCTTCTGTTAAACCATTTAAAAGATAAGTACCATTATCTTTTAAAGTAGCAATATTATTACCATCTTTTACAATTGATGAAACTGTAAAATCTCCAAGATTTAAGTCTGTATTTTGAGTATCACCAATGCTTAACCATGCAAATGTGATTGTTGTAAATACTGCTGTAAAAGCAAAAAATAGAAGTAACAAAGTTACTATCTTATTTTTAATCATTTTCATAACTTAGTGTACCTCCATATTGATCTATTGCTTGAATTACTTTTGCAGTAATTTCTAAATTATATGTTTTATCTAAATAAGATGCTTGATCTGTTTCAGATAAACTATAATAGTCTCCCCAGATTAAAATTCTAAATTTAAAGCTACCTTGTTCTTCTTTAGCAAATAATTTATTTTCATATAAAGAAGCTAATTTATTAGAATTATAATCATCAACTTTTCCTCTTAAAGTTTCGTTATTTAACCCTTCTGTTAAATCTTTAATACAATCGTTCCATGTTGTTACATTACCATCTGCATCAGCATAACCATATTGTAATACACCATTAACAACTTGTAGTTTAACTTCTTGATTTGCTGTATCAGCAGAATCATCAATAACGATATATATTAAACCAGAGTTATTATTTAAAGTAGGCACTTTAACTTTAACACGAGTAGGGAAATTGTTTTTGAAATTAATATCAATTTTAATTTCAGAAGCCATTGTGTCAAGTAAACCAAATTTGTCTAAAATAAAATCATCAGTGAAATGAATATATGCTAAATCTTTGTTTGTAACAACGGTATTAACAACAGCGTCACCTGTAACAGTTACTGTCCCATTAATTTGGTCTATTTGATAAGAGAAATTAAATTCATTAGTTTGTGTTAAGTAGGCATATGTAGAATAACTGCCTAAAGCTATAACGATAAATAACATAAATAATAATGCAACAATTTTAAGTTTCTTTAGCATACATATGCCTCCTTTCTTTTTTTAATTATTTTTTATTTTTCTTTTTTTTGTTTTTATTTTTAGTTTGAGTTTTTTGTTTAAAATATTCTGGATTTTCTTCTTTTATTTCATTGATAATTCTTTTAACGATATAAACTATAGCAATTATAGCTATAAGCATTACCCAGAAATACCAACTTTGAATTATTAATACAAAGAATCCAACAACTGGAATTACTTTAACAACTTTACCTATAACTTGATTTCTAGTAATTTTAGCATCAGGACTAGAACCTTCAATAATACTTTGAGTTTGTAGTATATCGTTCATTTCATCGATATAAATAATTCTATGAGTTACAATAGTACCACTTTCAGTCTTATAAGTAATATCCATGTTGTATCCAACATTATTGAAAAAATCTTCTTTTGTTTTATATGATCTTGTGTAAATTAATGAAAACTTAGGAATATCTGGTTCCATACTTTCACTCTTTACAGCGAAGAATCTAAAACCACCTATGTATAATGCTAAATGAAGTAAAACAATTGAACCTAATATAAAAACAATAAATCCACTAATTGTTTTTTTCATGATTATGCATTTTTAACTTCAAAAGTAGCAATTTCATCCCATGTAACATTATCAGCTTGTTTTGCTTCGAAAATAATTTGAATAGTAATAGTTGTTCCAGAAAAATTATTATTAACTGTTGGTCCATCTATTTTTAATTCTTTAATTGGAGAAGTAATAGTAACAGGTTCAGCATTTTCCGCAACAGCTGCAATTACACTAGCATCACCAGTTTTACCACCATAATAGTAATTAACTACTGTTACATCATTTTTTGTTTCTTCAATTTTTACCCAACTATCATTTAATCCAACAGTTAATTGTGTTCCAACAGTTAATGTGGGATTACTTACAACTACAATTCTAACTCTTAAATTAGTTTTTACAGTTGATGCATTTTTAATTTCAAATGCTGGTGTTAAAATATCACCAGGAACTACAAGATTATTTGTAGGTTGAGTTACAGCGATTGTGTAATCTACATTACCAACTTTATAATGAATTTCATCACTTGATCCTGTATCAGTTAACCAAGCATATGTTGCTCCACCAATAACACCAAAAATAGCTACTAATAGTAAACTTAAAACTAAAATAATTTTTTTATTCATAATAATTTCTCCTTTTTGTTAATTGAATGTTTTCTTAATGTCACCAATTGAAACCCAATCGGCATATTCTGCTTGTCTTGCTTGGAAATGAATTGTGATAGTTATTTCATTGCTTGCAAAAGCATTTCCAAATTGATTTCCATCTAAAACGATAGATTCAATAATATTAATGTTTTGTTTTGTTTGTCCAATTTCAAGATGTGGAATCATCTCATGTGTTATTTTATTACCTTGTTCATCTAATGCGACTTGACCGTCGACTTTTTTATACAGCGTATAATACCAGTAACCATTATCATAATTCCAATAATAGTTATTTTCAGAAGAACACATAGTGTAATCTAATTTAGTATTTGTTGTATCACCTAAATAATATATTTCATCTTTTATTTTAACCTCAATTAAAATTCTTAAACTTGATGAGATTGAAGAATGATTTTCGATATAAACTACTTTACCTTCTTTTATCAAGTCATCTCCAGGAAGAACTATTTTTTTATCAATAAAATTATCTTCAAATTCTTCATATTTTATAGCATATGATACTTCACCTGTTTTAAAGTAAACAGCTCCAGTACGTTTTACTTTTACAAACCATGCATAAGATGTTCCTGCAAATATACAGATTATCATACATAGTACTAATAAAAGCACGAGTAATTTGTACTTTTTCATTTATAATTCCTCCTTTCTTAAAGTAAAAATAGTAGCAAGCAGCATTATTTTTATAACTAATGCAGCTGGCTACCAAATAAATTATTAGGCCCTATAGTTTTGCGTCCTATTGTTTCCAATAGTTTGCCAAAAAATATACTCTATTATTTATCATATTATAACATATTTTTCATTTCAAGTCAAGCATAAATAACTAACTTATTTTATATTGTCAGAATAACTATATAAATATATATATTTATATAGTTATTCTTCGCATATTTCTTAAATTTGCTTAAAACTAATTACATTTTCAAACGTTATAATTAATCAATTTTTTTTATAAAACGTAAAATGTACAATTAATTCATCAAAAAAGGTCTTAAAATGTACAATTAATACACTAAAAAGGTCTAAAATTGTACAATTAATTAAATTTAAACTGTCTATACTTTTATTTAAGGACTTTTTAATTTAATAGTATATAGAAGAATAAAAGAAACACAGATTACTGTGTTTCTTTTTATTCTTTTTTATTGTTTTTTTCTTTTTCAAGTTCAGCTAAAACTTCTTCTCTTAATTTATTTTCCCAGTCGATTTTTTCCTGTTCTTTTTCTTCTTCTAATGCAAGTTTTTTTCTTTCATCTAGTGTTTTAATTATGTCGAAAATTCCATTAGCAGAAATAAGTAAAAGAATTCCAATTAGTACTAAAAATAATGTTCCACGGTGGTTTAAAACTATTTGTCCGATGTTTGCTAGACTTCCTGTCCATACAGCTTTTGCAATAAAATTATCTTTTGTTACATAGCCTTCATCTTCTAATTGATTGTTTATACCTTTTGTTTTAAAGCCTAATCCTTCCTCGTATCGAATGATACGATGTACTACAAAGATATCATAATCTTCAGTTACATAATGATATATAATATCATCACCAATGTTTAAACTATCGTATTTCACTTTATGACCAATGACTGAATCTCCTACTTGAATTTCAGGTTCCATTGAGTTTGTTGGTACTACTGAATAAGTATAACCAAATATACTCATCATATCTCCATTTTTAATTGCATTTGTTCCAGCAATCAATACATAAATGGTAGTTATAAATAAGAAACATGTAAGCCCTAGTATAAATGCTTGATAGATTTTTTTTATTTTTTCAAGCATAATTATTCATTCTCTTTACTTGTAATGATTGAAATATTAGTAATACTAAATAGTTGATCTGCATACATATTACTATATGTTTCATTAAAATTATCAGGTTTTTCTACAAAACTTGGAAGTACAGGTGTTTCTTTAAAATCTATTTCAAAAATAACAACGAAAGCATTATGATCTTCAGCAGTTTTTTCAACGTTTTCTTTAGAATCACCTTTTAGATCTACATTTCTCATTAAAACATAGTCATCTTGATCTGTTCCATTTTCAACTTTATTAAATCTTACTGAATTTTCTCCTAATTCATATTCAGAAAAATAATATTTTTTCTTTTCAACATCAGAAAATTCAATCCAATAATTATCATTTGTTAGTACATTTTCTTCATCATATTTTTTTTCAACAACAACACTTAAAGGATCTGATTGTGATAATTCTTTATTATCTAAAACAGTATTCATTGGAACCCAATAAGCTCCAACTATTGAATAACTAAATGCGTATTGAATTTTTTCATATGCTGTATTAGTATAATCATCTACTAGATTATATTCATGTGCACTTTGTCCTGGTGTAGCATAATATGATTTAATGTCATTTAACATTATTGATACTTTACCATCTTCAGAACCTTTTGTTTCTACTTTCATAAAGAAATAGAATTTTTGTCCAGGAATTACATCTTTCATATCTAGTGTAGATATACCACTTGAATCTACTAATGTATCATTTTCAACAGCTGCAAATTCAAAGCTTGATTCTAAGTCTCCAACTTGTCCAACAAATCCTGCATCAGCAGTGTTGCTGATGGCAAACCATGCAAAAGTAACTGTTGCGATTAAAAGAATTGCACACAAGCATACAATTAGTTGTGATACAAGGTTCTTATTCATTTTCGTTACCTTCTACTTTTTCTACAACTAATGCTTGAACTGTTTCACCATTTGCTCCTTCTACTTCTATTGTAGCTGTTAGTGGTTTATTTAGTTCTTTTAGTTCTTTTTCAAATTTAGCTTTTAACTCTTTTTCTTCTTTTAAGGCTTGTTCTTGTGCGCTTTCTAATGTTTTAGCTTTTTTTTCAAAACCTTTATCTTCTTCTTTTTGAAGTTCAGTTTTGTATTTTTCGTTCCATTTAACAATTCTTTCTTCTCTTCTTACTTTTGCTGCAGCAATTTTTTGTTCGTATTCAGCTTTTAATTTAACCATTCTTTCATCGTGTGCTGCTTTAATTTTTTCTAGTTCTATTACAGTTTCATCTTCAATTGCTGCTTTAACTACTGCTTTATCTCTTTGGATTTTTTCATTGAACATTTCTTTTTCTGTTGTTAATTCATCTTTTCCAGTTTCTGGGTTAACAACTTTACCATCAATTTTCTTGATTTCTTCTAGAACTTCTAGTTTTTTAGCTTTAAGTTCTTCTAGTTCAGCGTTATATACTTCGACTTTTTTGTTGATTTCTCTTTCTTTAACTGCTAGAGCTTTTTCTTTTTCTTTAGCCATTAGAATATCATGACGTTCTTTCATTTTCTTTTCTCTTAATGCTTTTCTTTCTTCAGCATCTTTTAAAGATTTCTTCATTTCTGTTTTTTGTTTTGTTACGTCATCTTGATGTGCTTTTTTTAGTTTTCCTAGTTCTTCTTTTAGAAGAGCTTTTTCTTTTTCATTATATACTCTAATTTCTTCTTTTAGTTTAGTTTCGAATTGTTCTTTTTCTAAGATTATTTGTTGTTTTCCAGTTTCTTTATCAATTAGCTTTCCATCTAATTTCTTGATTAATTCTTTTAATCTTGCTTTTTCTTTTTGTAATGCTTTAGCGTCTTTTTCTAATTGTTTTTCAAACTTAGCATAAGCTTCTTTTTTCTTTTGTGCATTAACTGCTCTAAGTTTTGCGTTTGTTGCTTTAAGCATTGTTTGATAAAGTGATTTTTCTAATTTAATTGATTTAGTATAGTCTGAATCTTTAGCTTCTCTTATGATTTTTGCAATTTTAACTTTAAATTTAGCATCATCATATTTTTTAGTTGGATCTTCTTCATTAATATATTTTTCAAAGTAATCGATATTTTCTTCTATTTCAAAAACTGAATCAAATAATGAGTTTGTAATTCCTAATGCTTCTTTGATAACTTTTTTTGCTGATGCTTCTTCTGATAAACGTTCAGCCATCATTTCTTTCATAGTAGCATTTACGATTTTCTTATTTTGTTGAAGATAATATTCGTTTACGAAATTGTCTTCAACAAAAATAGAATCAGGACGTTTTAATACATCATTAGGATGAGTTTTAACAATTCTTGTTGATTTTTTGATTACTGGTTCAATTTGTTCAATTACTCTAAAATCTTCTTGACGTTTTTGTTTGTTTTTTAATAATGCTGAATAAGATAATGCTGAGATACGGTCTAAGTTTTTCTTAAATTCTGCTGTAAGTTTTACTTGACGTTCTCTTACATCTACATCATAATCAAGAGCATTATATCTATCTAGATATAACCATAATGCATAAGCGTTTCTGAAGTCTGCATTCTTTAAGATTACGTTTGTTTTCATGATTGGTGGATGAACTTTTTTTGCTTTGGCCATTTGTCTCATGAAAGTAGAATTTTTAAATCCACTTACGTATGTTGCAAGACGTTCTACACGTGCAAGTAAGTCATGATTTCTTTTGTTTACTTTGTCATTATCTAAATCTCTTTTTACGTTTATATCAATTTTGAATTCTACTTGTTCATCTTGAATATCAAAATTAGATTCGTAACAGAAATGATCTTTTTGGAATGATTCAACGTTATTTAAGATTATTTCATGTCTTGCTCTTACGAAGTAGAATAATCTATTGATTAATGTCATTATGAATCTATTTTCATATGTTGCGATTTCTTCTTCAGCAAATGTGTTTAAGATTTTCTTAGGTCTAACGTCACCATTTTTATCTATTTCTTTGATTAATTGAGTATGGCTTGCAAGGTGTCTTACTGATAAGCTGTTTGTCTTTTTAGCTTTTTCAATAGCAACTACTTCTTCTTCATAACGAATTGATAATTTAGGGTTTTTAATAATTTTATCAATACTAGGGAAGAATCCTTCTAATGTTTTTACCCATTCTTCTTCAAAGAATTTTGTTTCTGTTATATTTTTTTGATAAAATTTAGAATCTCCTGCGCCTACTACATTAAAATAATATGCTGGAAAATCCATTTTATCTAATTTATTTAAGCTGTTCATTGCTTTAAGATAATAGAAGTCTAGATTGTCGTCTTCTTTTAATTCTTCTAATATTATTTCTTGTTCATTAGGCGTTTCATTTTCAATAACGTCTTGTTGAAGTTCTTGTTCTAAAGCCATATTTTACCTCCATTTATTAATAAATGCATAGCCAATAGGCTATGCATTCAATTAGTTTATTTACGCATTTCTTGAAAGTTCTTGTAAATATTGAATAGATTCGGAGAATGCACCCTTTCCAAATAACTTTTCTAATAATGAAATTAATTGAGCAATTTCATCTTTTAAGAATGCGATATTTAATGTTTCAAATTTTCTGAAAATCTTTCTAAATACAATGTAGTCTAAAGCATCAATCTCTTCACCACCACATGCAACGAAAGCTGGAACGAACATTTTGATTTGTTTTAAGATACGGTTACCGAATGTAATCTTGAATTTATCTGCAACAAAGTCATCTAGTTTAGATAATTTTTCAAGTGATTTCATGCTAATTGGATTGTTTTCAATTCCTTTAGCACATAATTCAGCAAAGTAATCATAAGTCATATCAATAGCTTCAGTATATGGTGCATCAATATATGGTGCACGGTGATTCATTTCGATTGAAACAGCACGGTCATATACTTTATCTGTGATTGTGTAAGTTGAGTCATCTCGGTTGGCAGTACCAACAAACCATACGTTTTGTGGAACTAAGATCTTACCATCAATAATCTTAGCAGGGTCTGAATCCCATACATCTGGTACGATATCAATTTTCCATTCATTAACGTTAGGCATTTCCATGATTGATAAGAATTCAGCAAAGTAATATTCAATACGAGCTAAGTTCATTTCATCTAGAACGATGAAGTTCATATCATCACGATATAATGTTTCGTATAAAGCTTTTAAGAAGTCAGTTTCATTAAATTTCTTAGTAAATTCGTTTAAGTAACCAATCATTTCTGCTCTATCTCTCCATGAAGGTTGTACAGAACAAATTGCTGCAGGGTTCTTAAAGAAACGTCCCATTGCATAAGGTAAAGATGTTTTACCTGTACCTGAGATACCTTCTAGGATGATAATCTTAGAAGTTGCAAGACCTGCAAAATAAGTACGAATAACTTTGTGATCATAGTATAAGTGTAATTGACTTGCACTAAAGTTAATAAATCTATCAACAAGTTCAGGAAGACCTAACATATCTGCAGGATCCATTACAATACTAGATAAATCAGTTTCATATTTGTTATCAACAGCAATAAGTTTTGAGAAACGACTTGGACCAGCAGCTTTTTTCTTTTTGTCTTTTTCAAGACTACCTTCTGGTTCATTATCTAAGTTACGTCCACCAAAGCCCATAGAAGAAACTTTCATAGCCATAATCTTATTCTTTTCATCAATAAGTTCAGCAGTCTTCATATTAAGAATTGCTATTTCTTCTAATAATTGATCTTTTTCAATTTCACGTTTAGTAAATCTAATATATCTTCTTAAAAATTGGAAAATTCTTAATGCTAAGAAACCAAAGAAAGCAACATTAACAACAATAGCTAATAACTCAAATAACCAGTCAATAAAGTTAAATGAATTCCAACTAGAAATTAATAAATCAAAATATTCTTTGATATCATAATAAAAGATATGACTAAAGATATCCCATATTCTACGAAGTAAATCAGTAAAATTAGAAAATAACTCTCTTAAATATTGAACAAAATATCTAGAAAAATTAACCATATTTCTTCTCCTTTAGAGAAAACAATTATTTATTATCAGTTTCCTCTTGTTCTTTTTTTGCTTGTTCAGCTAATATTTCAGCACGAATACGTGCTTTTTCTTCTTCTAACATTCTTTGTTGTTCTGCTTTCATTTTTTCCATTTCAGCAGCATGTTCTTCTTCACGTTTACCTTGCTTAATTTTCATATAGTTAAGAATAACAATTAATAATTCAACAATAAAGAATATTGCAATAGGTAATACAATACATAATAAGAAACCATTACTAGTTTGGACGAACTTAAATACCTTACCAGCACCAACCCATTTACCAGAATAAATAGCCTTAACATCATCAGCACTAACTAATTCACAACGATCATTAAGTAAACCCACTTCTGGATCCCAGTCATCTTCTCTAGAATACTTATAATCATCATTCATTTCAGCTACTCTATCACCTTGAGTAATAAATAATGTCTTACCATTGTATTCAACAATATCCACAATTCTATGGGTATTAAGAATAAATTGTTGTAAAGAATCATTATAACCGACAAAAGTAATAATATCGCCAACTTCTAGTTTAGATACTTTCTTACTTCTGTTTCTATCATTTAATACATTTAAAAATACTAAATCATTAACAGTAAATGAATCTTTTTGTGTTCCTTCCATTGAAGGAGTCATTACTGTAGTAAAACCATTACCAAAAACATTTGGTACATCAAATTCTTCTTTCTTATTAAGGTTTGCTATTGAAAATAACAACAACACAACAATTAAAGCATAAAAAACTACATTAACACAAAGTTTAGTAATCTTATACCATTTTTTTCCTTGAACTTGTACTTTTTGTTCATTCATATTTATTTTTACCTCATTTCCTCTTAAAGATAATTAATACACTAATCTATTATTTATAATACCATATTTATCTTTAAAAGTCTAATAATTTAATATATTTTAATTGTTCTATTGATTATTTCCGATATATATTTAATAAATTATATTTTTAAATATTACTTTTTTAAGAATAATACCACAACAACAATTGTTGTTGTTGTGGTATTAAACAATGCGTTTATGTTAATTAATTTTATTCTCCATCACCAAGTTGTTCATTAGTTGGTTCAAATAATAAGCCTAATGAAACAGATAATTTTTGAGAGAAGATTGCATTTAAGCATTCACCATCCCAGCCTTCGATCCATACGTATACAGAAAGACATACAGTATCAGCACCAGTTAATTGAATACTTAATAAGTCAGAAGCTGCAGTAGCACAATCAATTGCTTCTAATTCTACAGTCGAACCATAATCTAATTGTTTTTCAGTTTTTGTATTATAATATTTAGCAGCACCAGCATCAATAACGTGACCTGAAGAATTTCCAGCGTTTTTAGAAGCATAATCTGCAGCAACCTCTGAAGCTTCATAAACTTTTGTATTATCAGAATCATCTTGTGCTTGACCTAAGAATAAAGCAACACGAGCAGCACTAGCAACATCAAACTTCCAGTTTTCACCTGCTGATGCATTTTGTGAAGGGTTTGCAGCTAATGGGAATGTAGCATCAACATCATATCCAGGAATTACAATACTTTCACCAACTACATTACCATTTTCAATAACAACTTGGTTAACAGATAATTTTCCTGCTTCTGCAGATTTAATCCATACATTAAATTTAACATATCCAGTACTAGCAGAATTACTAGCAGTTCCATCAGCACTATCTAAACAATAATAATTTAAACCATCAGCAGTAGTTACAGCATTAAAAGTAACAGAACCCATAGCAGTCTTGATTGCGTCAGTAGGTAAAACACCTGAATACCATTCTAATGCTTTAAAAGCATCGGAACCTTCAGCAACATCTTTAGTAGCTACTGCAATTTGAATACCTTCTGCACCTTTTACATTAGCCGAGAATGCATCAACCTTAGCAGTATTACTAAATGTGAACCATGCAAATGTTGAAGCACCTAGAGAAACAACAGCAAATGCAAGAGTTAACACAGAAAGCATTAATTTTTTTGTTAAATTCTTTTTCATAATTTTTTCTCCTTTTAATTTTTTCTTTTTTTGTTTTTTTGAGCCTGATATGTTTTAGATTTTTAAATCTTAAAACCTTAATTAGTTATTAGAGGATTCAGCTGGAACAGCGCCTCTAAAGTATAATTGCATTAGTACGTTGTCTTTTAAAATTCCGTCTAAGCAATCAGCATCCCAACCTTCACACCAGATTGTTACATTGATTTTAGCGTATAGGTAACCATCTGATCCTTGTTGGAAATCTCCACAGTGGGAGTTGTTGTTTACAGCATAATAGTTATGCTGCATAGAGGATAATTGATATATTGTATTTGGTTTGTTTGTTGGAGGTAAGATACTTGAATCGACTCTTTGTTTCAAGATATCGTATTGTCCATAAATTTCACCAAAGCCTCTATCTTTATCTTCTGAAGGGTCATAGATAAATTTCTTTAAATCTGTTCTATTGTCTTCAGTTTTTAAAGGTGATAAATCTACGTTTAATTCTTTGATTCCAATTCTCATTGCATCTTGTGCATAATAAGTATGTGTTTCGTTTGCAAGTCTTGTTTCAGTACTTGAATATTTGAAATCAATAGGATTTGTATATTTAACTCCTTCTGAGAAACAATAAGTTCCACGTAACTTATTGTTTAAAGCTGTTTCATAGTTGTAATTAGGTGTAATGTTATTTGTTAAGAATAACCCTGTACACATGAAGTCATTTGTTCTAAACCAAATATCGAAAGATAAATAATCTTTGTTTGCAAGTGCTTCTTGTTCATTGTCATATGAAGAAAAATAATTTTCTTGGTCAATTGTAGTAACATGTGTAACTTCTAGTTTTTCACCTAAGTATTGTTTTAATAAATCTGTATCAATATTATCGTGATAGTTTATACCATCTAGTGATACTAAGAGTTCTGTACCACCGCTTATTTCCATTGAAAGGTCTCCGACTGTTGCATCTTGTGCTATTGAGAACCATGCGAATGTTGTTGTAAGTAATGTTACGCATGCAAACAATAAAACACTTATTGACATTATAAATTTCTTTCTAAGTTTCACTTATCAACAGCCCCTTTCTTAATTTTGTTCTTCCACGTATTCAGGGATAGATAGATTCATTGATATTTTAATTTTAGCTGATGCTAAAGTTTCAATACACTCTGGATCTTCACCCTCTAGCCACATGATTACTGAAATTTTCTTTGTTTGGTCAGGTCTAATATTAAATATTCTTTCTTGACAAATAATATCAGATGTCTTAAACAATACGAAATCTTTTAAGTAATCTTTATAAATTACTTGTTTTTCATCTGGTGCTTGATACATTGTTTTAGATTCACATTCAATATATCTAATACCATTTTCATCGTAGGCAACTTCGCCATCGACAATTATCATAACTCTAATTGCTTCTGCAATATTTTTTGATTGATTTTTAATAACAACTTCGTAATCTACAGGAGTGGCTTCATTACCTACATTTCTTAAGAAGAATGTATAAGCTAGGTAGTTTGATCTAGTTTCTTTATATGCACCTTGTGCATTAACGATTTCAAATAAATCGATATGTTCTAGTGTTGTATCTCTTACATCCTCAACTGGATCAGCTGTAAGCCATCTGTTCATAGTTTCAAAAGATGCAACATCTGAAATAGCTATACCTCTTTTAAATGCATCTTCATCTACTGACATTACAAAGTTACCTGAGTTTTGGCCATAATATGTTAAGAATGCCAAAAGAAGCATTATCGTACCTGAAATCAAAATTCCGATTCTGAAAATACGTCGTTGTTTAATGTATCTAACGAAATTCATATGCTTCCTTTCTCCAAATAAGATAAAAAGCCAGTTATCGTGTTTATAAAACTCGATAACTGGCTACCATATCTTTTTCAGGCCCTTTAGCTTTGCGTCCTATTGTTTCCAATAGTTTGCCTTTAACATAAGTTATACCAATAGTATACTCCTATTTTTCCCCTATGTCAACAAAAAGCACTTTTTTTTATTCAATATTTTCCATTTCTTCAATATTTTCTACATTGTTTAGATTTTCTTCTAAATTTTCTTCTTTTTGTACATCTACTTCTTCAATAATTTCTTCTTCTGCTACACTAGGGTTTAATGCGTTTATAATAACATCATCATCAGAAATAAATGAAACAAAATCTTCAGCACCCATAGGTTTAGAAATTAAATAACCTTGAATTAAATTAATATTATATTCTTTAAAGTGATTAACTGTTTCTAAGTTTTCAATTCTTTCAGCAATAATAGTAATATTATGTTCTTTAGCAAATGTAACAAGTAAATTAGTTAGATGTTTCATAATTTCTTTACTATCATTTTGAATAAAGTTAGAATCTAATTTAATATAGTCAATAGGTAATTGTTCAATTTTTAATAAAGTGTTGTGATCAAATGAGAAACCATCAACAGCAATTCTAAAACCAATTTCTCTTAATTTAAAGATAGTACTTCTAATTTTGTCATGACGTTCAAACATGATGAATTCTTCAAGTTCAACAATAAAGTTTTTAGCAGAAACTTTATATTTCTTTAAGATTTTCATATAATCGTAAATTAAACGATCATTCATAAGTTGTTTCATAGATAAATTAATAGAAAGTAAAACTTCTTTATAAGGATATCTAGATTTAATAGCTGAATATTCTTCAATCATTGACTCTAATCCCCAAATACCAACCCAATAAATATCACCACTTGATTCAAGGATATTTATGAATTCTTTAGGGTTAATAGTACCTAACTTAGGATGTTCCCATCTAAGTAATGCTTCAGCAGCAACAACTTTTTGACTACTTACATCGACAATAGGTTGATATACAAGTTTAAATTCTTTATTTTCAATAGCTTGTTTAACTTGTTCATAGTATTCAGCATTTTCTTCTTCTTTACCCATATCTTCAGAATAAACAACAATATTGTCCCCACCGTTTCTTTTCGCAGTGTAAATAGCAATATTTAAAGATTCTAAAATTTGATTAATATTTCTACCATGTCTTGGATATGTAGCAAGAGCAATCGAAGTAGATAATGAAACTTCAATATCATAACTAACTTGAACAGGTTCATCAAAAATAGCCTTTAATTGTTTAACAACATGGAAAACTTCTTGGAATTCATATTCAGGTTTAAACACAAATAAGAACTTATCATCTGCTAAACGACCAATTTGAACTTGGAAAGGAACAGTCTTTTCAAATCTATTAGCTAAAAGAACAATAACGTCTTTAGCAATCTTTGGACCAAACGCAGATACCATTTGTGAATATTTATCTATATCTAGTAAAACAATAGTAAAAGGTACATCAAAACTAGATTTAGAAATTAATTGATGAACAGAAGCTTTAATTTCAGAAGAAGATAAAATCCCAGCAATATAAGATCTTCTTTCTTCTAAGAACTTAGCCTTTTCTTTCATTACACTTCTAAATAGAAAATATAATAGTGCTAATATTCCACCTAAAGCCATTAAAGCTAAGAAAACAAATACACCATCATTCCATTTTTCCATTGGAACACTTGCTAAAAAATAAAATTTCATTTTATTCACCTCGACTTTTAGTTTAGCATAGTTTTTTTATAATTGCAAATAAAAACATTTTTTTATTAAAATATTAAAAAAATAATAAAATTCTAAGATAAAATCA
>JAZOLP010000028.1:0-8192 GCA_045653225.1 Bacilli bacterium | reverse complement strand
AACAATTTTTATACAAATTATTATTAGAAGAAAATAATCCTGATAATGCATTAATGAATTTTAAAGAATGCTTAAAAAGAGTAAATAATAAAGATATTTATGATTATTTTAACAACTCTGGTTTTAATGTGATAATAAGGGATGAAAAAAGAACTATTCAAGAGACTTTGAACATTGTTGAAAAGTTATTTAAACTAAAATAAATTTGAATAATTATTCTTGATATATTTTTTAGGAGCGTGTATTATGTATGAATATATTTTATTTGACTTAGATGGTACCTTAATAGAACCAAAAGAAGGGATTACTAAGTGTGTTGCATACGCATTAGATAAGTTTAATATTAAAATTTCATCATTAGATGAATTAACTGTATTTATTGGTCCACCTTTAAAAGATTCATTTATGAAGTATTTTAATATGAGTGAAGAAGATGCTCTTTTAGCGGTTGCTTATTATAGAGAAAGATTTAAAGAACTAGGTATCTTAGAGTGTGAATTATATAAAAATGTTGAAGAAACTTTAAAAAAACTTTATGAAAATGGAAAAAAACATGTTGTAGCAACGTCTAAACCTGAAGTATTTTCAATAAGTATTTTAAAAAGATTAAATATTTTTAATTATTTTACATTTATAGCTGGCGCTACTTTTGATGGAAAAAGAGGGGAAAAATCAGGAGTTATAAAGTATGCTATAGAATCATTAGAAATCAAAGATTTGACTAAAGTTATAATGATTGGTGATCGAAAATTTGATATATTAGGGGCTAAAGATAATATGGTAGATTCTATTGGTGTTACATATGGGTATGCTGTTGATAACGAATTAATCGAAAGTATGCCAAACTTTATTATTAATGATATTATTGAATTATTAGAAATTATAAAATAAAAGGAGAAAAAGGAAATGAATAATAATTTAGTTGTTTTAGGGAAAAGAAGAAAGATTGATGAAATTTTAATGTATGTTATGACAGGTATTTTAGTTGCCATTTTACTAGCTATTTTATTTAGTTTAGATCTAAAAAATATTGATGAAGAACAAATTGCTGCGATTGCAATTATAAGTTTTTTAATTTTATTCTTAGTATTATTTACATTATTAGTTGTTAGAAAAAGTCCTAAAGATCTAATTGTTTTAGATAAAGAAAATAATACTTTATTATTAAGAGCTGGCCAAAGTTTACCTAGCCAACGTAAACAAATCTGTATTAATTTAAATGATGTTATCGATGTTGAATATGTTAAACCTAAATATGGATATTATGTTGTTGTATCTACATACAGAGCTGCTTATTTAAAATTTACATTAATTAACGGTGCTACACTTGGTGTAGTTAGTGTTGAAAAACCTAAACAAGTTGAATTACAACTTAAAAAAGTAATTAAAGAAGCAACTTTACATCAAAATAATTTATAATTATAAAAACCATTAACTATTGTTAATGGTTTTTTATTCATTTAGATAGAAAAAAAGTAAAAAATATGGTAGAATAGATTTTGGTAAAAAAAGGAATTATTTTATGAAATTTATAGATTATTTATATAAAAATGTTGATTTTAATGAAAAACAAGGTTACGCATTATTCTACTATCATAATGGTAAAATTTTTGAAAAATGTAATGGTAAATTAAGTGATGAAGAAAGTGATGACATAACTTTCGATAGTAATTTTAGACTTGCTTCTGTTTCTAAACAATTTATTGCTTTTGCGATTGTGAAATTAATAAATGAAGGCTTAATATCATATGACACAAATATTTTGGAAATATATTCTGATTTTCCAAAATATTTTGAAAATATTACGATTAAACATTTGTTAACTCATACTTCTGGTATTTATGACTATGAAAATATGGAGCATACTGAAGAACAGATTTCTGATCAAGATGTTTTAGAATTTTTAAAGACAACAACAACAACTTATTTTAATGTAGGTGAAAAATACCAATATAGCAATACTGCATATATTTTATTAGGTCAAATTGTAAGACAAGTTAGTAAAAGAGAATTAGATGATTTTATTGAAGAAGAAGTCTTTCATAAAGCGTTTATGTTTGATTCTAAAGTAAATTATGAGGGAAAGACTATTGTTAATAATAGAGCATATGGTCACGTATTAGTAAACAATGAATTAATTGTTAAAGATCAATATTGGTGTAGTGCTACTATTGGAGATGGTGGATTGTATTCATCTATTAATGACTTAAAAAAATGGATTAAATATTTAATGAAATCAAATGAATATAATGCTATGAGTGTTCCAAATATTACACCAAATTATTCCGAATATGGTTTAGGAATAAGAATAGTAAATCTTGATGGTAAAAAAATTATTTATCATTCTGGTTCAACAATAGGTACTAAAACATTATTATTGTTTTCTAAAGATTTAGATTTATGTTTAATCTTTTTAAGTAATTTTAATGATGCAAATGGCACATTATTAAAAGAAAAGTTAATTGAATATTTACAAAATAAGGAGTAAAAATGAGAAAATTATTTATTTGTTTAATTCTATTAGTAGGATGTTTATTCTCATGTGTTGAGGCAGTTCCTTGTGTGGAAATTGTTAATGGAGAGGAATTAACACTAGAAGTTGGAGAAAACATAAAATTAGAAGCCAAACATAATTATATTTCAGAAGAAATTTATACATGGTATGCTATGAATTCGTGTGTTTCCGTTGATGAAAATGGTGTAGTAACAGCACTTTCAGAAGGAACTTGTATTGTAAGAGTTACAATAGATAATTATAGAGATTCAATTGTTATTAATGTTGTTGATAATTCTTTAATAACTTTAACATTATCTTGTGAAAATACTTCTTTAAATGTTGGTGATACTACTACTTTAAGTGTAGATGTTTCTCCAATGAAACCATCAAGCGGTATTAGTTTCGATATTGTAAATGGTAATGATTGTATTAGTATTAATGGAAATATTGTTAAAGCTTTAAAAGCTGGAACTGCTTATGTTGTTGCTAAATATAAAGAATTTGTAAGTAATCAAATTGCGATTGTAGTAAAAGAAGAAATTTTAACAGACCCATATGAAAATATGAGTTATGCTGAATTTTATGCAAATTACTCAAAAGCTACATCAAGTACTGATGCATATTACAGAAGCTTACATGGTTTTATGTCCGGTGATATTTCGAAACAAGATCAAGAACCTACTATTGCGCAATATCAACCGATGATTAATGGTAAATATGTTAGAAATACTAGCTCTATTTATTCTAGTGATGGATCGACTTATTATATTGTTGATGGTTATGGTAATATTGTAAATGAAATATATAAAGAAGGTGCGTATGTTACTTTAGAAGAAGTTGCAGCATATGTTTTAGCCTTTGGAGATATTCCTGCTAATTACGTTTCAAAAAAATCAGGAAGCCCATCAACTAGTATCTGGAAACAATATCTTAGATTAAATCATTCTGCATTTAGTGGTGATACATCTAAATATCCATATGAACCTAAACTTCCTAATATTAGTGGTTGTGGAGGCGATTTATATTATTATGAAATCGACCTTGGTACGACTGGTACTGACTGCGATCCTGGATATGAAATTACTGATTACAATAATGGAAGTAAAATTACACGTGGTGCAGCAAGAATTGTTTATACAAGATACGATAAAAACAAAAACAACATTATAGATATAAATGAAAAGTATGTATTTTATACATATAATCACTATAATGACTTTCAAGAATATTTAAATTATGAAGGTGGTTGGGGTGAAAAATTTGGTAATGTTACCGGTGGTGGAACACTTTCAAGCAAATATGATTATAATCCAACTCCTTATGTAGAGGTTGAACGTTACAATCTTTATAAAGAAATTAATACTATTTCTTTCGTTGAATTTATTTATATTCCTTTGAAGAAAGAAGATTTATTTGTATAAAATTAAATAATCAGCATAGAATTTCTGTGCTGTTTATTTTTATTATGATTGAAAAAAATAAAAAAATATAGTATAATATATAATATATAATATATAATATAAAAAATTAAATTATTATAGGAGTAAACTATGATTGATATCGTTATAATTGGTGCCGGAGTAGTAGGATCAATGATCGCTAGAACATTATCTAAATATAAATTAGATATATTAGTATTGGAAAAAGAGAATGATGTTGGTAATGGAGCTTCATGTGCTAATAGTGCAATAATTCACTCTGGATATGATCCAAAGCCTAAAAGTTTAAAAGCAATTTTAAATGTTCATGGGAATTATTTGTTTAGTAAAATTGCAGAAGAATTAGACGTTGAATTTGTTAGAAACGGTTCTATCACTCTAGCAAATACATTAGAAGAAGTTGAAATCTTAGATGCATTAGTTAAAAGAGCTAACGAAAATAATGTTGAAGTTAAAGTACTAACTCATGATGAATTAAAACAAATTGAACCTTCTATTACGGACAAAGTAATTAAAGGTTTATTAGCTCCAACTTGTGGTATTATTAATCCATTTGAATTAGTTGTTGCTGCAATGGAAAATGCTATGGATAATGGTGTTAAACTACACTTATGTGAAGAAGTTGTAAATATAACAAAAGACAATGATTGCTATTGTGTTATAACAAATAAAGGGCAATACTTTACTAAATATGTAATTAACTGTGCTGGAGTTTATTCTGATAAAGTTAATGAAATGGTGAATGATAAATTCTTTACAATAAAACCTAGACGTGGTGAATATTTTGTTTTAGATCATTTTGATAATAATTATGTTAAACATGTATTATTTAATGTTCCATCAAGTAAAGGTAAAGGTGTTTTAGTTTCACCTACAACTAATTATAATTATTTAGTCGGACCTTCATCTGAATATATTTTAGATAAAGAAGATGTTTCTACTGATAAAGAAACTCTTGATATTGTTAAAGAAAATGCGTATTCATTAGTTGATAATTTAAGACTTGATAAACAAATTAGAATCTTCTCTGGTGTTAGAGCTGTAAGTGATACTGATGATTTTGTAATTGAAGAAACTATTAAAGGCTTTATTAATGTAGGTGGAATTCAATCTCCTGGACTTACTGCTAGTCCGGCAATTGCTGAAATGGTTGAGGATATGGTTGAAAATAAAGAATTGAAAGATTCTTATAATCCATATCGAAGAAAACTTCCTAGATTGAATAAAAAATCATATGAAGAAGTTAATGCGATGTGTAAAGAAAATCCTTTATTTGGAAATATTATTTGTCGTTGTGAAAAAATTTCTGAAGGAGAAATAGTTGATGCTATTCATAGAAATTGTGGTGCTACAACTATTAAAGGAGTTAAAAAAAGAGTTAGACCTGGTTTTGGTAAATGCCAAGGAGGTTTTTGTGAAGCAAGTGTTATGAAAATTCTTGCAAGAGAATTAAATGTTGATATCAAAGATATTGTATATGGTAAAGAAAATGCTTATATCTTAAAAGAAGGTACTAAAGGTGAATAACATGAAATATTATGATTTAGTTGTTATTGGTGGAGGTAGTGGTGGATTATCTGCTGCAATTAGTGCTTATGATGAAGGTGTTAAAAACATATTAGTTTTAGAAAAAGAAGCTTTCTTAGGGGGAATATTACTTCAATGTATTCACAATGGATTTGGTTTGCATACATTTAAAGAAGAATTAACTGGTCCAGAATACGCTTATCGTTATGTTAAAGAGTTAAATAAAAGAAATATAGAATATAAAACTAGTACATTCGTTACTAATCTTGAGAAAACTGAAAATGAGTTTTTAGTTTACTTTAGCAATTTAGAAGATGGTTTAAATTATGTTAAAACTAAAACAATTATTACAGCTACAGGATGTAGTGAAAGAACTCGTGGAGAAATTAGTTTGCAAGGTGATAGGCCTAGTGGTGTAATGACTGCTGGTATGGCTCAAAAATATTTAAACTTAGAAGGATATTTAGTTGGTAAAGAAGTTTTTATTTTAGGTAGTGGAGATATTGGATTAATCATGGCACGTAGAATGCATTTAGAAGGTGCGAAAGTTTTAGGTGTTGCAGAACTTATGCCATACTCCAATGGTTTAAATAGAAATATTGTACAATGTCTAGAAGATTATAATATTCCTCTATATTTAAGTCATACTGTGAAACGTGTAATTGGTAAAGAAAGATTAGAAGAAGTTATAATCCAAAAAGTTGATGAAAATTTAAAATTCATTGAAGGCACTGAAATTAGTTTTAAATGTGACACATTATTACTATCAGTTGGTTTAATTCCTAATAATCCATTACTTAATTCAATAGGTGTTTTAATGCATCCAAAAACTAAAGGTCCAATCGTTGATGAATATTTACAAACAAATATTAAAGGTGTTTTTGCTTGTGGTAATTCTCTTCATGTTCATGATCTCGTTGATTTCGTAACAAACGAAGGGGCTATATGTGGTAAGAGTGTTGCTAAATATTTAAATAATGAACTTAAAACTTCCTCTTTTGTAGATGTTTTAAATGGAAATGGTATTTCATATGTTTTACCTAATACAATGTATTTAAATGATGATACATCATTTAAAGTTAATTTTAGAGTAAACAAACCATACAAAGATGTAAATCTTGTTGTTAAACAAAATAATCAAGTTATTAAAACATATAAAAAACAATATTTAATTCCTGCTGAAATGGAATCTGTTATCATTTTAAAGAAAGATGTAAAATCTATTGATGATATTACAATTGAGGTTGTAGAATGAAAGAATTAATTTGTATAATATGTCCGAAAGGATGTAGATTAAAAGTAGATGAGAACTTTAATGTTGAAGGAAATAGCTGTATAAGAGGAGTAAGTTATGCGAAGGCTGAATTAACAAATCCTACAAGAATGGTGACTTCGACTGTATTGATTAAAAATGGTGTTATTAATCGTTTACCTGTTGCTACTTCTAATGCTATTCCTAAAGATAAAATTATGGATGTAATGAGTGAAATTAATAAACAAAAAGTTATAGCTCCAATTTATGTTGGTGATATCATAATAAAAAATGTTTTAAATTTAGGGGTAGATATTGTAGCTACACGTGAAGTTCTTGAGGAAAAATAATATGAATTTTGAAAGAACTAACACAAAGATATCGTTATTAGAAGATTATTATTCACACTTTGAAGAAGATAAGAGATTAAAATCTAGACATGGACAAGTAGAATTTATAACTTCAATGAAATATATTCATGAAGTATTAAATAATGATCATTCAAAGAAAATTTTAGATATAGGAGCCGGTACTGGAGCATATAGTGTTTTTTTAAGTGATGAAGGATATGATGTTACTGCAGTTGAACTTGTTGAACACAATATTAATATTTTTAAACAAAAAAAATCTAATGCAAAAATTTTCCAAGGTAACGCTTTAGATTTATCAATTTTTAAAGATAATTCATTTGATGTTATTTTACTTTTTGGACCTATGTATCATTTATTAAAAAAAGAAGAAAAGATTCAAGCTTTAGCTGAAGCAAAAAGAGTTTTAACTAATGATGGTAAAATTCTTGTAAGTTATTATATGAATGATTACGCAATAATCACTTATGGGTTTATTAAAAAGCATATTCTTGAATGTATAGAAAACAAACAAGTAGATAAAAATTATCATATGATGAATTTAGAAGGTGATTTATATTCAATGGTAAGAATAGAAGATATTGATGAATTTAATTCTAAATGTGGCTTAAAAAGAGAAAAGATAATTGCAGCAGATGGTGCTAGTAACTATATTAGAGTGTTTTTGAACAAGTTGTCTAAAGAAGAGTTTGATGAGTTTATAAATTATCATTTATCTACATGTGAACGTAGTGATTTGCTTGGAGCTAGCGCTCATTTATTAGATATTATTTCAAAAAAATAAAAGAGACTTAACATGTCTCTTTTTTTTGGTTTTAGTTTAATAAAATTATAATTTTGCTTGAAAAAAACATTTAAAAATTGTATATTAATATAGAAAATAGCGTTTAAAAACACTATTACAATTTAAAAGGAGACAAATTATGAAGTTTTTTAAAAAAGCGTTATTACTTAGTTTAGTATTATTCGCTGTTGTAATTACTTTAACTTCATGTTCTGGCAAAAAGAAAGTTACTCTTTCTGCTGAGAAAAATGAAATTAGTGTAATTATTGGCGAAGCTGTAGAACTTAAACTTTCAGCAACTGAAGTTAAGAAATACAGTGAAGAA
>JAZOLP010000027.1:0-3900 GCA_045653225.1 Bacilli bacterium | reverse complement strand
AAAAATCAAGAAAAACTATGAGATTTTTACACAATTCTTATCACAAACCTAAAAAAAATAAAGGAATACTAGTGTTTTACTTTCTTTTGTCTATTTTGTTAATTTGTTTGGTATTATGCCAAGGTTGTCGTTCAATACAATATGTACCTATTAAAGAAACTGTGATTGAAAAAGACACTTTCATTAAGATTGATAGCATCATTATTGAACTTCCATATGAAGTAATAAATAACAATATTCCATATAATCAAAAATCAGTCTTAGAAACTTCACTTGCAAAATCAACTGCATATTTAGATTCAACTGATAACCAATTGAAACATTCCTTGGAGAATAAACCACAAGCAAAATTGGACCCTGATACTGTATTTAAATTCAAAATCAAAGAAGTTTATAAAGAAATACCAGTTGAAGTAATAAAGGAAGTCCCTTATATACCAAATTGGGCTTGGATAACTATGTGTCTTGGTGTTATATTGGCTATATTAAAAATTAAATCTATATTCAAATAAAAAATATTTTTCATTTTTTGTCACTATTTTCAAACATAAGTATAGTATATATGAAGTGACTTGCAAGCACCCAATAATAATGAAAAAATACTATTACAACTATGGCTGAAATTATGAACGATGGCAAAAAATGGGTTGAAAAAGAATATGCTTCTAAAGGTGTTGCCAACACAGCATTAGGACTTTCAATCGGTGCATTAGGTGTTGAACTATTAAAAAATGGTGGTTTAAACCTTGGTAATTTATTGGGTGGTTGTGCAAAAGAAACTAACCCAGAAGAAACTGCATTTGGATTGTATAAAGGCTACAGAGACGCAGACGATTTAATTGTGGCTAAACACAATGCTGATTCATTTGCATTGTATAAAAATCAAAGAGACGAAAAGGATTGTTTACAAAGACAAATTGACGAATTAAAAAGTAAAATGGCAGTTCAAGAAACAAATGCATTTTGGCAATTTAAAAATGTCACTGATTCAATAGCTCTTGAAGCAGAAAGAAGAGCTTGCAACGATGGTAAATTGGTTAACTATATGAATAGCACCTTCTACCCTAAATACATTGCAGATGTAACAGTAGGTTCAGGTACTACACAACAGACTATATTTAACCCACTTTGCAATCCTAATTGCTAAATAATAAAGGGGATTATTCCATGTAATCCCCAATAATTTTTTTCGTTATGAATAAGACACAAATTAAAGACATTATCAGCAATAAGATAATAACACTAATGAGAGATTGGTTTAACGATAAACCATTGATACAAGCTCTTGGTATTACAATTGTTCAAACCAATGTGAATAAATTCGATGGAGTATTGGATATGCTCACTGATGAAGAAGGTAATGTTAATGTAGATGGATTAATTGATAACTTAGGTGGTATATTGGATAATGATTATACAATTGATTTAACCACCATTTCACCATATTTACCTTCAAGGATATTGATTATATCCAAGGATGATATTAAAGGTCTTATAAGCGAAATAAAGGGGCTTAAATAGCCCCTGATTTCCATATACCATTACTTGGTTTACCTTTTATCCTTTTATAACTTTTTCCATCTTTATTGTAAACATCATATCGTTTTTGAGGTATAACAGCACTTTCAACAACATTGGTCTTTGCAATGTTCTTTGTAAGTGTATGAGTAAAATTTATATTATTTAGATTCCATGTTCTAACTACACCATCAGGAAATAGATTAGCGAATATTGGAATGTATTTTTTGTTTTTCATCAATACATCATATTTTTCAATGTTTAGAAAGCACGCTTCCGAATCACCTTCTTTTCCATGAAATTCAGAATGATATTTTCCGCATCTTTCTTTTAGCTCAATATTATAACCTATATCGTTAAAGAACATAATTAAATCAGTTCTTGCTGTGGAACTGGCATCACTAGAATCAAATTCAACAAGATTTCCCTCATTGTCTAATTCTTTGAATACTACAGTTATATCTTTATCATTATATTTTTCTTGTAAATAATTAACAGTTGAAGCAGTAAAGTCATACTTAGACTGTCTGTCACAATTGAATCCCTCTTTTATTTTATATTTTTCCATTTTTATTTTATTTAAATATAAATAGTTCAATACTAAAAGAAAATGAAAAATACAATAAAAAAAATTGAAGAAGTTATAGAATCTTTGTACATCAAAGAACTACTTGGTATTACAATATACGACAAGTTGCATAAATATACAAACCTTGAAAATGAAGTACAAGAGCTAAGAAAAATTGCATTGGATTATGAACTTCAACTACTATCAAATAAACCATGTAATGACCTAAGATTAATGGTTATTGAAAAGATTAATAGTATCCATGTAATAGCACTTACCATTGAAGATTACAGAATGTCTTGTATGTTTTTCAATGAAGGTGTATTGGATTCTGAACTGATATAACAGCTCAACACTTGAACGACAACAGTTGTCGTTTTAGTCTTAAATGAAAGTAAAGTGACAACTACTGTCGTTTTACTTTTTATGTTACATGGATATATATTTAAATTGATTGGAAGACTATCAATTCAAGAAGACTTGAAATAAGGCGATTTAAGACACTTTTAGCATTGAAGATATACAAGTTATCATCTTGAAGGATAAAATGCAACAGAGGGCAGAAAAACGGCAAAATCAGAGATTATTGGAATATTATAGATTTCTTCTTGTTTCAAGGGTTTCCTAGTATCTTTAATACCAGTTTAATTTTAATAAATTGAAATATTTTTAATAATATATATTTATAAATTTATATAATTATTTATTATTATATTATTTATATAAACTAATATTATATAATAGCGACAACAGGTGTCGTTTTACTTTGTCGTTTTACTCTTATACTATAACGACATCTATTGTCGTTTTACTTTTTAACACTCTTCAATAAAAATATTTCAATAAAATTTGTTTTAAAAATTCTTGTTATTTTTCAAAAATAATTGTATATTTGTGAAAAATCTTTAAAATATTTGACTTTTTTCATTTTATATACTATTTATAATTGAAAGGTTATTAAGTGCGAGAGATAACATTTCAAGAATAGATATTTGCCATTATATAAATTATTTTATAACAACCCTATTCTTTCAAGGTCTCGCACACTTTGTTAGGATAGGGTTTTTCAATAAGACAAGATGAAAAAATTAATTAGAAAATGTTTAACAATAAAAGAAAGACAACAAACGCACCAAGTATAATTTTTAGACTTAAAGAGCTTGAAGATTCAGAAAAGATAACATTATTCAATATTGCAGACTTAACAAATAAAAAGGTTACAATAACAATCGGTTTATTATCCTATGTTTGTGGCTGTTCAGACAGAACTATCAACAGAAGATTAAAGGCATTAGAAGAAAAAGGTTATATAATAAGAGATACAAAGTTTATTGATAAGAAGAAACAAACAAAATATATGATTCAATGGGATATGATAGATAAATATTCAACTGATAAAGATTTTTTAAATGAAAAACCATGTAATGAAGAAGAACTTGAAGAAGTTGAAATAATACCTAATGAAGAACCAACACAATCAATCGGTCAATTTATTAATGAATATAAAGAAGAAAATATGGGAAATTGTATAGGCACACTTGAAGAATTTAAAACTAAAACTCAACAACAAGAAAAAACAAACAATAGTTCAACATATACAATTCCATGGGATGAATATAAAAAGGAATATGGTTATATTATCAAACAGATTATAGAAGACTTCAATTCAGGATTTAAATTTAGAGAAAAACAAGCTAATATAAGACTTCAAGAGCTCTTAAATCGAAGATACAGTAAACCATATACTGAACGAATATTAGATGTCATACAGTCCAATATTAATAATGTATATAATATTAATATATAATAATAAG
>JAZOLP010000026.1:0-11792 GCA_045653225.1 Bacilli bacterium | reverse complement strand
CAACAACTAAAGTATTTTCTAACTTTACATCAAAGAATTGTTCAATCATTTTAAATGTTTTAGTATTACCTACAACACATACATTAGGATAAGTTTTTACAAAATTCATAATGTTTGCAGAATGGTCTGGTTCCATATGTTGAACGATTAAGTAATCAGGTAAATCACTACCTAATACCTCTGCAACATTATCTAACCATTCATGTGTAAAGTTTTTATCAACAGTATCAACAACCGCAATTTTTTCATCTTTAATAACATAAGAGTTATATGCCATTCCATTAGGAACTACATATTGACCTTCAAATAAATCTACTTGATGATCATTAACTCCTACATAATATATATCTTTTGTTACTTTATTCATTATTTAGCCACCCATAATCCATGAAGATTACAATAAGCATAAACAGCTTCAACACTATCTCCTTCACATAAGCTAAAACATACTTTAGGTTCATCCCCTGGTTTTAATTGTTTTCTTTGATTTCCTTGTTTAGTTTGAATACTTACCCATTCAATATAATGTTCAGGAATCATTGGATGTTCAACACTACCAACAGTAACAAGAACTTTATTACCTTCAACAACAAATTCAGGAATATGTTTTTCACGTGAAGCTTCAACTGTACCTGGAATAATTTCTTTCATCTTTTGTCCACAACACATAACAGGTACTCCTGATTCTTTTACTGCAGCAACAATATTACCACAGTGTTCACAAATTAAAAATTTTTGATCCATATTATAATTCCTCCTAATTATTTTCTATTTTTATTATATCATTTTATTTTAATTTTTTCAATTCTAATTATTATTACTTTTACCAAAATAATAAGTATTATCCCAGTATAACATCAAGAACTAACATTAAAGTAAATCCAATCGCAAAAAATATCGTTCCTGTATGCGAATGTTTATCATCATTCATCTCTGGAATTAATTCTTCTACAACTACATAAATCATTGCACCAGCTGCAAAACTTAAAATATATGGAAGAATTGGAGTTACAAACCCCGCAATTAACATCGTAATAATAGCTCCAAGTGGTTCAACAATTCCAGATAATACACCAAGTAAAAAAGTTTTCTTTTTCTTTACACCACACTCTGCAAGAGGAATTGAAATAATTGCTCCTTCTGGAAAGTTTTGAATTGCAATACCTATTGCTAAAGCTATAGCCATAGATAACGGTACACTACTACCTTCCATATTAGCAGATGCTAGTACTACACCTACTGCCATACCTTCAGGTAAATTATGAAGTGCTACAGCAAGTGCCGTCATTGTAGATTTTTTCAAATTGCACTTTGGCCCTTCTTCTTCATTTTTATCAATATGTAAATGTGGTATAACTTTATCAAGTAACATTAAAAATAAAAACCCAACCCAAAGTCCTACAACAACAGGTATAAAAGATAAATTTCCCATATTACTTGCAGTTTCAAATGAAGGTAAAATTAAACTCCAAATACTAGCAGCAATCATCACTCCAGCAGCAAATCCTGAAAATGCTTTTTGAACAGATGGCTTTAGTTTACCTTTTACAAAGAATACACATGCTGCACCAAGTATTGTTCCAATAAATGGAATAATTATACTAAATATAATTTCAGTCAAATTAAACACCCACTTTCTAATAATATTATACCACAAAAGAAAAAAATCTTTTATTAAAAACTAATAAAAGATTTTATTTTTTCTAAAAAGTTGTAAGTACGAATAAACCAACTAAATAAATAACATAAATAACTGTATTAACTATCAAAGTAGGTATAATCATTAATAAAATAGCAATCAATTTATTTAATGAGGATTTTCTAAAAACATTATTTTTTACAAATGATTTAATTAAATAGATACTTACTAAAACCATTGCAGCAAAACCAATATAACTACTAATTAAATTAACACCATTAAGTATAACAATCACATGTCCAATATCAAAATCACTAATACTTGAAGATACTAAACTTAATACCATGTCACTCACGTATTGTGTAATAATTTGAACCAAAATATTAATACCAAATAAAATAACACTAACTAATAATAATTTAGACATTATTTTATTTCTAACAAGAATTAATATCATAAATACCAATACTGAAAGTTTTAGTAAAAAACTAATTACTATAAACCAATTACTAGATGATAATAAACCAGCAAATGATCCAACTAAATAAATAAAGCTACTTACCATTAATAATACGAATACTAAAATACTAAATTTTTCATCAACAAAAATTTTTCTACCTGCAATAAAAAATATAATAATACCAGTTAGATTTAACAACCATCTAAATAATAATATAACACTACTAAAGTTATTATAAAAGTCTAAAAAGTCTGAAGTGATATCAGATTGAAAAATTGAAACACCAATACTGTTAATAAACTGATATCCTAGCGAAATAGTAATATTTAATAATATTAAAGCAAAACCAATTATTAATAATATATAATTTATTTTTTTATCATGAATAATAATTTTATCTTCAACCATTTTATTCTCCTCTTAATTTTGCTTCTTGAGTAAGATTTAATCTTAAGTTCTTTAAGATACTAGCATCTTCATATCCAAGTACAACTGTTGAATGAGCTTCACATCCTTTTAATGTTGTAAGTAAATATAAAGCTTCTTCAATAATTGGATTAGTAGGAGCTGTAATAGATAAAATAGTCAATAAATCTTGTGCGTTAAGTCTAGCGTTTTTCTTTCCTAGCACTTCTTTTTTAAGTTTTTGAAGTGGTTCAATCATTGTTGGTGAAATTAATTTTAACTTATCTTTAATACCAGCTAAATGTTTAATTGAATTAAGTAACGCAGCAGAAGTTGCGGTCAATAGTGAAGATTGTTTACCAGTAATAATAACACCATCTTCAAGTTCAATAGCAACAACAGGAGCTTTTTCTTTAGCTTCTTTAACAAGTGCTGCATCAACAACTTTTCTTTCAGAAACACTTGTATCAATTTGTTTCATAATAAGTTTAATTTGTTCAACTTCTTTTTCAGTTCCTTTTCCAATTAAAACTTTAAGTTTTGCTTCAAAGTAACGTCTAATAATTTCTTGACTACAAGCTTCTTTTACTTTTTCTTCATCAGAAATACAGAAGCCTATCATATTAACTCCCATATCTGTAGGAGATTTATATGGGGATTCACCATAAATTTTATTAAATAACGATTCTAAAATAGGGAAAACTTCAACATCACGATTATAATTAGTTGAAACAACATTATACGCATTAAAATGGAATGGATCTATCATGTTTACATCGCTTAAATCAGCAGTTGCAGCTTCATATGCAAGATTTACTGGATGTTTAAGTGCTAGATTCCAAATTGGGAATGTTTCATACTTAGCATATCCTGCACAAATTCCTCGTTTATTTTCATGATAAAGTTGTGATAAACATGTAGCCATTTTACCACTACCAGGTCCTGGTGCAGTAACAACAATTAATGATCTAGTAGTTTCAATAAAATCATTCTTTCCAAAACCTTCTTCACTAACAATCTTATCTGTATCTGTAGGATAACCTTCAATTTGATAATGATAAAACATTGGAACATTGATTGCTTTTAGTTTTCTTTCAAAACGTTTTACTTCTGGTTCTTTATTATATTTAGTAACAACTACACTACCAACATATAAATCAAGTTCTTTAAATGACGCAATCATTCTAAATACTTCATCTTCATATGAAATCCCATTATCACCACGAATTTTTGATGTTTCGATATCACCTGCGCTAATCGCAATAATGACTTCTACTTTATCTCTTAATCCAAGTAACATTTGAATTTTTGAATCAACTTGAAATCCAGGAAGTACACGTGAAGCATGGTAGTCATCAAAAATTTTACCTCCAAATTCAAGGTAAAGTTTATTATTAAATTGGCTAATTCTTTTTGAGATATTCTCTCTTTGAAGTTTTAAAAATAACTCATTATTAAATGCTGTCATGATAACCACCTCTTTTTATGTATATATTATACTTTAAATTTACTTTTTTTACAATATTTGTGATAAAGATTATTTAAATACTAAAAGACTCAAAGATTTTCTTTGACTCTTCTTTCTATTTATTTTTTAATACTTTCTTATTTTTAATAAAAAGGAAGGTAAAATTAAAGATAAGAATATATATAATTAATGTACCAACAACAACTATAGGGTAAAATACTTTATGCCCATTAACCATATTATAAAAAATTGAATATGGTGTTCCATCATGTCGCATTAAGAACATATAATTTGTTCCAAATTTTACATTTACAGGATATGCTACAAGTGCAAAAGCACAAAGAATAACAAATGTAATCCAAATATTATTTTTCTTCATACTCGAAAGTCCTGATACACCAATATAAAGTGATGCAAAACCTGAAATTGTATGAGTAATACCAGATACAACATTATCAATTGACATTACAGGATAACATCCATAGTTTTGTAAAGCAAGAACTGTTCCTAAAACACCACCAAGTAAACCAAAGATAAATACAAAGTCAAGTGCAGCTTCTTTAATTCTACCTTTTGAAAATGCTGCAAGAGGTATTGTGATTAACTGAATACTACATAAGAATAACGGTAAGTTATTAATAATTGTGCTCGTACCTGGACTTCTTGTATAGAAAATTATTAATTTGAAAAGTTCAAAACCATCAATTAATAATGCAGCCCAAATAAGAATCTTATTTTTTTCTTTGTCTGTTTTGTTTTTGTATTTTAATCCTAAAATTATTCCAAGGATAATCATTACAGCAACTAAACTAAGTGTAAAAGTTAAATGTTGCCATGAGAATGCACCTTCAGGTTCTCTTTGATATCCTCCATAACCAAAAAATTCTTTTAAAATTCCAATCATACATATTTCTCCATTAAACACAATTATTATACAATATTTGCTATTTTTTTACAATAGTGTTTTAATTAGAATGCATTTTTATTCTATTAGAAAACATATGATTTTAAAAAATAAAAATTGCTTACTAAAATGTATAAAAAAATATACTATAGTAAGCAAATATTTTTAAATGTTAATTAAAATTATAAAATGAATTTTAAAGCTCTAACTACTTCATAGTAGTCGTCTGATTCAAATACTACAGTATCAGAGTTTATTTGTTTACACCCTGGATAAAATGAAGCATTAAAAGCATCGTTAAATTTTTTATATTGAATTTCTACTACAAAATGTTTAGGAAGTTCTACTATATTATTTGATAGATCTTTTGTTAAAGCTTTCTTCACAGTTTCTTCAATTTTTTTATTGGTTACACTAGGGTGTTCACTAATTACAGCACCGTGACATCCTTCTTTAGTTACAACTGTTTCTATATTATTGTTTGCTTCTTTAACAATACGAGTTAATTCTTTGTCACCACTTAAAAATGCTGTTGGTACACCTAAGTAGCTTGCATATAATGAATTAATATAAAATTCACTAGTTAAAATACCATTAATTTTAATATATTGATTTCTTAAATTCATTGTATGTGAAAGTGGATTCCCTTCACTACTTGCAGGACTATGATATCCAATAAACATTACTGCATCAAATGTTTCATCAAGGCCTGCCATCATGCTGCAAGGTGTTCCTTCCCAACCACGATGTAATTTAACATATTCTGGTAAATCTTTTAAAATTAAATTTCTTGCAGAATCGTGTGCATCTTTAATTAAAATTTCTGTTGCACCGGCTTCTTTAGCAGCTTTACATGCACAAGCAACTTCTTCTGTCATTTGTTTTCTAAAATATTGATATTCTCCACTTCTGTTATCTGTTTCATCCCAAGTGGCAATATTATTTACACCCTCAATATCTGCGCTAATAAATACTTTCATAATTATTCTCTCCTTTATATATATGTTTATTATATCACAAGTAAATTAAAAAGTCTTTAAATACATTAATTATATCTAAAGACTTTTGTTATTTACGCTATAATACCTGGAATAATAGATGATAAAGTAATTGTTTTTGTTGTTCCATTGTAACTATAAGTTACTTCATAAGTAACACATTCAGTATAAGTAGGTAAACTATTTATTCTACCATTTGAATCTACTAAGTTACTATTTGATTTTACCGATAAAGTAGCTTGTGAATAATTTTTAAATAATTCCATTTGTTGTCTTACTAATTCAACAAACTCATACCATATTTCTAAATCATATTCTAGCATTGGTTGAGGGCACCATTTACCAGAGAAGAAATGATGACCTACTAATCTATTTAATGGTAAATTGTATTTTAACAATAATGTAGCACATAATTGTGCAGAATATTGCCATGTTAACCATAGGTCAGAACCCTTAGCACATGAAGATTCAATACCTATTGAATTTTTATTACCACCAGTAGATGCTATATAATTATATGTTGTATTTAAATAGTGACCACTAATATACCATTCTTTTCCTACTAATTTAACAGCAAGTCCCATACCATTTAATCTTGTACCACTTGTTGAATTTTTAATAGGTGTCTTTATTCCTTTAAGATAAAAATATCCATCACTTCCAAGTTTTACATCTGTTGAATATATATCTGAACCTATTTGATCAGTTGTAATACCTGTTGCATGCCATGTCATTGTTTTAGAACTTCCTGCATGCCAAGCCCCGTACGCTTCATTTTGACAATACCAAACACCATCATTTCCAGTAGAATAATGCCATGATGCTTGATTAGCTCCGTTATTACAAGATTGATTATATGATGCTAAATTTTTAGCTCCATTTGATGCACTACCACTCATATCTGCAGCATAATGTAATGTAATAAATTCAACTCCTTCAGTAACGTATGTTGATTTATTATTAGGATTCGATAAGTAGTAATCACTATGAACAACATAATCTTCAAATAATATTTTAGATACGCTTCCAATTACATCAGTATAATAGAAGCCTGCTTCTGTTGCAATACCAACAATTATTTCTTCACAATTGTAAATATTTGCATTGTTACTTTCAACAAGTAATTTTTCTAATCCTGTTGTAGATGATTTTATTACAGTTACATAGAATGTAAAATTGATTGTTGAATCTGTTGCATCAAAAACTACAATTTCTGCTAAACCTTCAGATACGCCTCTTACGATATTTTCATCAACTGTTGCGATATTAGGAGTTTTTGATTCCCATTTTAAAGTTCCATTTTTATTGGAAAGATAAGTAGCTTCAAGTTCTATTTCTTCTCCTTCAACTACCCATGATTTATCTTGGAATGATCCAATGATTTTATCAACAAATTCCCATTTAGCAAATAATGTTATATTGCCAGAATTTTCTAAATCATTAATAGATTCATATTTTCTATTGTTTCCATCAAACCATCCTAAAAAGTCATAGCCAATTTTAGATGCTAGTGGTAAAACTGATTCATTTGTAATTACTTGTGTATATATATCTTGAGTTACATTAACATCATAAAAAGTCATATTAACTAAATTTGATGAAGTTGCTGTTGTAAAAGCTTTATCAAAAACTACGATACCACCAACTAATGCTTTTGATGAACTAAAATTATCATCATAACTACCTGAATAACTACCTGATAAAGTAATCACAACATCAGCATCTTCTGGCCAACTACTTACTGTACCACTATATAGAACACTAATAATTCTATATAGTCCAGAATGTTCTTCTTTTTGTAAGTAAACTCTTGTTGAAAATTTTGCTTTTGGATCATTTGCTTTTGTTGAAACAAAAACATGATTTGCATAATTATTATTGTTCCAGAAATCACCATTATAACTACTAATAATTAATGTAGTTAATTTAGTACCATATTTTGTATATAATTCTTCTGAAACACCACCATCATAATCAAAAGTTATTTGAGCGTATACTCCATCAACTAATTTAAATTTTGGATATACTTTTACATTTCCATTTAATTTAGTAGCGTTATTAATTTTAGATGATTCACTATAATCGCTTGATAAATACCATCCTTCAAAAATTGCGTTATTTAATGTCGCATTTGGTAATACAGAACCATAAACACTACTATCAAAAACACTATTTTTTGCTAATTCTTCACTATATATTTCCCAGAAACCATTTGCATTATCATAAATACTATAATCACTTGTTTTATAAGTTGTAACTCCTGCTGCGTAAGAATATGTTTTATTACCTAAAAATGCAATCATTTCCATATTGATTGTAGCAGCATCTGCAGTTACATAACCATTTTCAATGATGATATCATATTGAGAAACATCTAATCCAGCACTTTCTCTAACGCTCTTTAAATAAACTAATAACCAACTCCATTTTGCTCTCATCTCATTATCTGTAAAGAAAGTAGAATTACCTGATGATGCAGCAAACAAATTATACCCTGTAGATGTATTCGTTTCAAAATATGAAAGTGTATAACTACTACCTTTGATTGATTGAATATCTTTAATTAAATCATTAATTAAATCATTTTTTGTATCATAATTTGTTAGTAAAACTCCATCACCTAATATATATTCAATTGTAGTTTTAGTTGGAATCTCTTCCCATTTAGCAACAAGATTATAATTTTTATTTGAAATAGATGATACTAATTCATTGTTTTCATACCAACCAATAAAGTTATAGCCTTCTTTTGTTGGAGTAGGTAATGTTACTTTTTCATTTTCTTCAAATTGTTTTACAGCTGTTGTTGGTAAAACACCACCATCAGTGTCATAATTGATTGTATAAATTGTTGGAATAATTACTATTTCTTCCCATTTTGCAACGAGATTATAATTTTTATTAGTAACAGATAATACTAGCTGATTATTTTCATACCAACCAATAAAGTTATAGCCTTCTTTTGTTGGAGTAGGTAATGTTACTTTTTCATTTTCCTCAAATTGTTTTACAGCTGTTGTTGGTAAATCACCACCATCAGTATTGTAAGTAATTGTATAAAGAGTAGGTTTAATAGGTTCCCAAACAGCAAGTAATTCGTGGTCTTTATTGCTAATAGTTGTAACTGGTTCATTATTTTCATACCAACCAACAAAATTATAACCTTCTTTTGTTGGAGTTGGTAATGTTACTTTAGACCCATCTTCAAATGTTCTTATAACATTATCTGGTAATATTCCGCCATCTGTATGATATAAAATAATATATGTTTCTGTTAATTTCTGTTCAGTTATTTCAACGGTAAGGGTAGCTTTTAAATTTTTATTTTCTTTAACTGTAACAGTAACAATTACAGTACCACAATTTAAAGCTTCTAAAATACCATCTTCATCAACTTTGGCTAAATTATTTGAAACTTCATAATTTAATGTGTATTTTTCACCTTTTACAGTTGGTTGAACATTAAGCGAATCTCCAACAGACATTGAAACTTTATCATATTCATATGATATTTCAATTGTTTTATGACATGAAGTAAATAAAAATATCATTCCTATAAATAAAACAATATAAAGTATTTTTTTCATATATTCTCCTTTAATATTTATTCAGTTATAATATATCATAATTATATAAATTTTTCAACAATAAAAAAATGCACTAAATTAATAGTGCACTTTAATTTATTTTAAAAGTAACATAATCACTTCAACAATTAACGAACCAACACATGACGCCACAGCAACAAGTGTTAAATTACTTTTCTTAATTGCGACAAGTAACGCAACTGCTAATCCGGCAATTGCTGAATAAATAGATCCAGTTACATATAATGCAGAAGGAAGTGTCATTGCAGCAAGTACAGTATATGGAATATAAAATAAAAATGATTTAATATATTTATTTTTTACTTTTTTCGTTACTAATGAAAATGGAATTGCTCTTATTAAATAAGTAGTTAATGCAATAATTAAAAGATAAATAAAAAATGATCTATTATCCATTATGTTCACCATCCTTTAAAGGAAATGAAATCGCACAAATTAATGCAGCTAATATTGCACTTAAACTAATTGCAATGCCAGATGGAATCGTACAAATAATTGGAACATAAAAGAATAAAATACTAAATATGCTTGAAATTATAACAGCAATTAATACTGATTTATTTGTTTTTGCAACTGGACAAATTATTGCAATAAACATTCCATATATTGCAAGACATAATGCATTCATAATAAATGTCGGTACTACGCTTCCAATTAATGTTCCTAGTAGCGTTCCTAGAGCCCATCCAAAGTATGGTAAAGTGCTTAAACCAAATAAATAACTTCTAGTTACGTTTTCTTTACTAGATGCAACTCCAAAAATTTCATCAGTAATAAAAAATGCTAATAACCATTTAATAATTCCTTTTACTTTTGAATCAGTCTTTTGTGAAAGAACAATCCCCATAAAAGCATATCTAACATTAATTGTAAGTTGTGATATTACCATTTCAAAATATCTTCCAGGATTAACCATAATATTGATAGCAGCAAGTTGACCTGCTGATGTTAATGTTAACATTGAAATTAACAATGCTTGCCAAGAATGAAGACCTAATGATATAGCCATGATACCAAATGTGAATGATACAGATAAATACCCGAGTCCAATTGGAATACCATCTTTTATGCCATTTTTATAATTCATGATGAAATTTCCTTTCTGTCAAATAAATAATAGTTTAATGATTATTTCATATCAATTACCATATAAATGGTATTAAACGATATTTTACTTTCTTTTTATATTCAGTATAACCTTCTAATTCTTTTTCTAAAACTTTTTCTTCTCCTTTAATTCTAAAAATTAAAAGTATTGGATATATTAAAAATACTAAAAAAGAAATTATAGAACCTAGCACAAGAGGCATCATTAAGAATAAAATCAAACTAGCTAAATACATAGGATGTCTTACAACACTATACAAACCTTTATCAATTATTTTTTGGCCTTTTTCTACTTCAATTGTCCTTGATAAATAAGTGTTTTGTTTAAGAACAATACCCCATAAAGTATAACCAAAAAGTAATAAAATTGAAGCAATAATAGAAATACTATAATGCATATTTGTAATACAAAATTTAAAGTCTAATCCTGATATAATAAACCCTGTTATAAACATTAAAGCACTAATCTTAATTATAATACTTTGATCCTTTTGTTTTTCTTTTGCATTCAATCTTCTTTTTAAGAGGTTTGGATCTTTTACCATCATAAATATTCCTGCTGTAAACATCGGAATAAATAATACTCCCATAAATAACCAACCATTAAAATATGTTAATGTTCCAGCGGGTATAAAGATTAATAATCCAACAAGAAAAACACCTAATAAAAATTTAAAGATTGCTTGAAAAAATAGTTTTAAATCCATATTATTTACCTTCTTTTTCAAAATTAACACATTGGAAAACCCTATTACGATAAGAAATTTCAGTTATGTTTTCCAACCTTTTCATACCACATTTTTCCATAACTTTAATGCTTGCTGCATTTTCTTTAAAAGCACCAGTTAAAACTTTTTTAAACCCTAATGAAAATAATTCATCAAAACATCTTGACAATATTTCTGTAGCAAAACCTAAATTATGAAAACTATTATCAATAGCTATACCAAGTTCAATAGTATCATCAGATATTTTTGTATCGTTAACTAAACCAATTATATGATTATTATAATAAATACCATACACAAATCTATTTATATCATTAGATAAACACATTATTTTATTAACTAATAATAACTTTTCTTCATAGGTTTTAAAATTAGGTACCATATAATATTTTGATACTTCATCATTAAATAATATTGAAACTAAATCGGACAAGTCTTTTTCTTCAATAGATTCTAAAGTTAGTCTATTTGTTGT
>JAZOLP010000025.1:0-8643 GCA_045653225.1 Bacilli bacterium | reverse complement strand
ATAACCAAAAAATTCAAAAAAATAATTTAAATTATACGTTAATGATAGTTTTATTCAAAAACAATAAAATATTCATGTAAAATTATTTGTAATTAAATAAAATAATATTATTTTTACTTAAATAATGATGAGTTTATCTTTAACTAATCAAATAAGCAATTTGCTATTATAGAAAAATTAATGTATAATTTCTATGTACAAACAAAATATAGGAGGATATAAAATGTTAAATTCTGTAATACTTATTGGGAGATTAGTTGATACGCCAACTTTAAAAGTTTATGAAAATGAAAATGCGGTTACAACTATTACATTAGCTGTAGCTAGATCATTTAAAAATCATAATGGGGAGATTGATACTGATTTCATAAAGTGTGTATTTTGGGATATAAATGCTAGAAATATATCAGATTATTGTTCAAAAGGTGATTGTGTTGCTGTAAGAGGGAGATTACAATCAAAGTCATCAGATGTTGTATTTGAAACTGAAAATGAAACACTTAAAAAAAGAATACCAATAATTGAAGTTATTGGAGAAAGAATTATATTTATCTGTTCAAGTAAAAATAAAAAAGAAGAGTTTATTGATGAAGTTTAAATATCAATAAGTTTATTATTTTTTAGATTTATCACTTCAAATATGTTATAATAAATATACATTATAGTCGTATAGTTTAATAAGTTTGTACAATTGCTATACCATATTTATACATATTTTATGAGGTGATTATATGAGAATGGTCGATTTAATTTTGAAAAAAAGAAATAAAGATGAACTATCTAAAAGTGAAATTGAATTTATCATAAATGGTTATACTAACGGGGAAATCCCTGATTATCAAGTTAGTGCTTTTTTAATGGCTGTTTATTTTAATGGAATGACAGATGAAGAAAGATTAAATCTAACTATGGCTATGTTAAAAAGTGGAGAAGAAATCGATTTAACAAAAATTAAAGGTGTTAAGTGTGATAAACATTCTACTGGTGGTGTTGGAGATAAGACAAGTTTAGTAGTAGCACCTCTTGCTGCAGCATGTGGTGTAAAAATGGCCAAAATGAGCGGACGAGGCCTAGGACACACTGGAGGGACATTAGATAAGTTAGAATCTATTCCTGGATGCAGTATAAATATAAGTTCTGAGGATTTCTTCGATCAAGTTAATAAAATTGGGTTAGCTATTATTGGTCAAACTGCAAACATTACACCTGCTGACAAATTATTATATTCTTTACGTGATGTTACTGGTACTGTAGAATCTATTCCTTTAATTTCTTCATCAATTATGTCTAAAAAATTGGCTAGTGGTGCTGAGAATATTGTTTTAGATGTAAAAGTTGGAGATGGTGCTTTTATGAAAGATTTAGAAGAAGCATCTAAACTTGCAACAGCAATGGTTAATATTGGGGAATTAGCTGGAAGAAAAACTACGGCAGTTTTAACTGATATGAATGAACCACTAGGGTGTGCAATCGGTAACTCATTAGAAGTAATTGAAGCAATTGAAACTTTAAAAGGCAACGGGCCAAAAGACTTTTTAGAATTATGTGTATACTTTGTAAGTGAAATTTTATTGGTGTGTGGTATTTGTGATAATTTTGAATCTGCTAATAACTTAGTTTATGAGAAAATAAAAAATAAAGAAGGATTAGAAAAATTAGAGCAAATGATTTATTATCAACATGGTAATAAAGATGTTATAAATGACTATTCTTTATTTGGTTCTGCAAAGGAGATTGTTGAAGTAACATACAAAGGTGAAAGTAAAGTTTATGTTGAAAAACTAGAAGCTTTAATGATTGGTGAGGCGGCTATGATTTTAGGTGCTGGAAGAGAAACTAAAGAACAAGAAATAGATCCTACTGTCGGAATCGTTTTAAATAAAAAAATTGGCGATGAAGTTTTACCTAATGAAGTGTTAGCTTATGTTCATTCAAATGGTAAAGATACTTTAAAAGCTGTAGAAATGGTATCTAATGCTTATGGATTTAGTCAAAATATTGTGAATAAGAAAAGCAAAATTATTAAAGTTATAAGATAGAGGTTAATATGGTTTGTGATAAATTAAAACAAAGATTTTTAAAATATATTTCTTTTGATACTCAATCTAATGATCAGTCTAATACTATTCCATCTACAATTAAACAAAAAGATTTAGGTAAATACTTAGCTGATGAGTTAAAGTCATTAGGTGTTTGTGAAAGTTTTATGGATGAATATGGTTATGTCTATGGTTTTATTCCATCAAATTGTAATTCAGATAAAACTGTTGGATTAATAGCACACATGGATACTTCTGATGAAGCAAGTGGAAAGGACGTCAATCCACAAATAATAAATAATTATCAAGGTGACATAATTATATTAAATAAGGAATTAAATTTAAATTTAGATCCAAATGAATTTACTTATTTAAAAAAACAAATTGGTCATGACCTTATAACAACAGATGGTACAACACTTTTAGGTGCTGATGACAAAGCAGGTATTGCAATAATAATGACTGTTGTTGAATCGCTACTTAATGGTTCTGAATGTTATCCTAATATCATTGTAACGTTTACTCCTGATGAGGAAATAGGTAGGGGAACTGATGCTTTTAATTATGATTATTATAAACAAAAAGGATGTTCTATCGCTTATACACTTGATGGTGGTGAACCTGATATTATTAATTACGAAAATTTTAATGCTGCATCTTGTCTAGTTAAAATAAATGGAAAATCTATTCATCCTGGTTCTGCTAAAAATAAAATGATTAATGCTAGTTTAGTTGCAATTGAGTTTAATAATTTATTGCCAAGCAATATGGTTCCTGCTTTAACTGAAAATTATGAAGGTTTTAATCATTTAGTAGAAATAAAAAGTAGTGTTTCTAATGCTGAATTATTTTATATAATTCGTAATCATGATATGAACATTTTTGAATCTCAAAAACAAATGTTTAATAAAGCTTGTGATTTTTTAAATTTTAAATATGGATATAATGTTTGTGATGTAATTATTAAGGATAGTTATTACAATATGAAAGAGATTGTTGTTAAATATCCTGAGGTATTAAAATTAGTAGAAGAAGCATTAGAAGAAAATAATTATAAACCTAAATATGAACCTATTAGAGGTGGAACAGATGGAGCAAGATTAACCTTTGAAGGAATTATTACACCAAATTTAGGAACTGGTGGTCAAAACTTTCATGGTCCTTTTGAATATTTAGATCTTGATGAAGCTTCATCAATGATCAATGTTGTAATTTCATTATTGAAAAAATATAATTAATTTTAGAATCTAGTTATTTTGACTAGATTCTTTTCTTTTTTAGTTTAATGATTATTTCCGACATTTATTTCAAATTTTTCAATTGCTTGAAAAAAAACTTAAAATATGATAAAATATAGCGGAATAAAGAGGTGAAAGTTATGATTACTAGAAATACTAAAATTATATGTACAATAGGACCTGCGATTGATAATGAACAAATGCTTGTGAAAATGTTCAAAGCTGGAATGAATGTTGCGCGATTAAACTTTTCACATGGAACACCTGCTGTAGCAATTAAACAAATTACAAGAATTAGAAATGCATCTTCAAAAGTTAATAAACATGTTGCGATTATGTTAGATACAAAAGGCCCAGAAATTAGAACTGGTTGTTTTGAAAATGATTCATGTATTTATGAAGAAGGCGACATTGTTAAATTAGTTAAGGAAGATGTTTTAGGAAATAAAGAAAGATTCCATATAACTTGTAAGGAATTATTTGATGATGTTTGTGTTGGAAATAAGTTATTAATTGATGACGGAAAAATTACTATAGAAGTTTTAAAAGTTGAAGAAAACGAAATTACATGCCAATTTGTTAATGGTGGTGTAGTTAAAAATCACAAAGGAATTAATGCCCCTGGTATTAATTTATCTATGCCTTTTATATCTGAAAAAGATTATGCTGATATCAAATTTGGCTGTGAACAAGGTGTTGATGCTTTTGCACTTTCATTTGTAAGAACTGCAGAAGATGTTCTACAAGTAAGAAAATTATTAGCAGAATTTGGTACTCCTAACATTGAAATTATTTCTAAGATTGAAAGTCAACAAGGTGTAGATAATCTTGAAGAAATTTTAAAAGTTTCAGATGGGATTATGGTTGCACGTGGTGATTTAGGTGTTGAAGTTGCACCTGAATTAGTTCCAATGTATCAAAAGAAAATCATTAAATTAGCTAATAAATATGGAAAAGTTGTAATTACTGCAACTCATATGTTAGAATCTATGATTGAAAATCCAAGACCAACTAGAGCTGAAGCAAGTGATGTTGCTAATGCGATTCTAGATGGTTGTGATGTTATAATGTTAAGTGGTGAAAGTGCAATTGGAAAATATCCAGTTCAAAGTGTTGAATATATGGTAAAAATTGCAAGAATTTCGGAAGAAATGATTGACTATAAAAAGATACTTCAAAGTGCAAAAGATAGTTCTAATGAATCAATTAATGATGCTATTTCAATGGCTGCATCAGAAATTGCATTAACAATGCCTGGTGTTAAAGCTATTTTTGCATTTACAGAAACTGGTGGTACTGCGAAACGTATTTTTAAATTTAGACCTAAATTACCTGTTATTGCATGTACAAATAATTTAGAAACTTGCAGAAAATTAGCATTTTATAGAGGTATTCATCCTGTTATTGCTAAATATGTTGATAATATGAATATGTGCGATGACATTGCAAAAGTTGTTGCTGAAAGTTTAGGATTTAAACCTGGAGATAAAATTATTATTACTGCTGGTTTTGATGCAAAACATGGTATAACTAATACAATTAGAATTATAGAATTAAAATAGAGGTATTTTATGCAAAAAGTTGCAAAATTCGAAAAGGTATCTTTTGATAACTTCGCAGCATCTTATTTGATGTTCAAAGGTCCAACAAATATTGAAATTATTAAGAAAATTTATGATGATATAATTCTACCAAAAAGAGCCACTACAGGTTCTGCTGGATATGATTTCTATATACCTGATGCTGTTATGTTGAAAAAAGGAGAGACTATATTGATCCCTACAGGTATTAGAGTAGCCATTAATGATGGTTGGGTTTTAAAATTATATCCAAGAAGTGGATTAGGATTTAAGTTTAGATTACAATTAGATAATACTGTAGGAATTATTGATAGTGATTATTATCATTCAGATAATGAGGGCCATATTTTTTGCAAAATTACATGTGATGCAAAAGAAGATAAAGAAGTATTATTAAAAAAAGGTAGTGCGTTTATTCAAGGTATTTTCTTAGAATATGGAATTACCTATGATGATGAAGTTACTGAAGTAAGAAATGGTGGCTTTGGGAGTACAAATAAATAGGAGTTTTCATGGAAAATAAATATTTAGAAATTTATAAACTTAAATATCAAAAAATTCTTAAATCATCTCAAATAATGTATAAAACATTATCTAATTATCGTGAATTAGCTTTCTCGAGTAAGAAAATGTTAAAGTCATGTGATTGCTACATACAGTCTTTAGTAATATTATCTTTAATCAATTCTAAAGAATTATCACTAGATATTTTAAATCAATTAAGTGATTTAACACAGTATGAATTTGTATTGAAAAAGATTAAATTAAAAAAAGTTAAAGAATTAGATGATGTTTTAATTCATAAAATAAAGATAGTTATTGAAAATATTTTAGAAGAACAACCATTATTCATTAAAGTAGCATCTTTTTTTGATAAAATCATAAAAAAAATTGATCCAAGTAATAAAATAATTGGATGTGAGATTATTGAAAATTGTTTATTATCAATGTTATTATTAGTTAGAAACATTGATGATAGTGTAGATATAAGAAAATATCAAAACGATATTAAAATAATTTATAAATATATTGAAAGATAAATGATATGAAACCAAAATATTTAAACATAAAAAATAATATAGCTCATATTAGAGATGTTAATCTAGTAGATGTCGCAAAAGAATATAAAACACCGCTTTATGTATTTGACGAATGTGAATTAGAAGAAAATATGAAATTATTTACAGAAAATTTTAGTTCTAATGAATTCAAATGTCATACAGTTTATGCTTCAAAAGCTTTTTTAGTACCAGCTATGTGTGAATTATTAGTGAAAAATAATTTATGGATGGATGCAGTTAGTTTAGGTGATTTGTATGTCGCATATAAGAGTGGATTTCCAATGAATCATATTATTTTCCATGGAAATAATAAATCTTATGAAGAGTTACTTTTTGCTACTGAGTTCGATTGCGTAATTGTTGTTGATCATCTAGAAGAATTAGTTGCTTTAAATTCAATTTGTGATAAGCTTCAAAAAAATGTTTCAACAATGTTTAGGGTAAATCCTGGAATAGATGCACATACTCATAAATATATTCAAACAGCTACATATGTTAGTAAATTTGGAGAAAGCATGTTTGATGAAGTTACTATAGACAAAATCATGAAAGAATATTGTAATAGTAAATTTGTAAAACTACTTGGCTTTCATTCTCATATTGGTTCACAAATTCAAGAATTAGAACCATTTTTATTAAATGTAAATAAAATGTTATCTTTTACTAAACAAATAATTGATAAATATAATTATTCTTTATCAACTGTAAATTTTGGTGGTGGTTTTGGAATTCCATATGTTGATAATGATAAACCACTTAATAAGAAATTAACTGCTAAGAAAATGGTTGATTTGATTTCATCCATTGGAAAAGAAATTGGATTTATTCCTACTGATGTATTTATTGAACCAGGACGAAGCATTGTTGGTAATGCATGTGTAACTTTATATACTTGTGGTGATTTTAAGCATACTTATGGTGATAAAAATTATCAATTTATTGATGGTGGTATGACTGATAATATTAGACCAGCCTTATATAATGCAGAATATGCTTGTGACATAGCTAACAAGATGAATGATGAGAAAAATATTGTTTGTGATTTAGCAGGAAAGTGTTGTGAATCAGGTGATATCATCATTTATAATGCTAAGATTCAAAAGCCAACTTCAGGTGACATAATGATGGTTTATGCTACAGGAGCTTATAATTATTCCATGGCTTCTAATTATAACAATATGTTAAAACCTGCTGTAGTATTTATAAAAGATTCTCCTAGAGTTGTTGCAAGAAGAGAATGCTTAGATGACTTATTAAAATTATTTTAAATGAAATTTATTGACATTTAAAAATAGATTTGATATACTAAAAAAAGAGAAAGGGCTAAAAATATGAAAAAAGAAGATGCTTTAAAAGTATGGCTACATGAATTTGGTGATGTAGAATATGCTCATGATTTTACAGGTCGTAAGGTTAAAAGAGAAGATTATTTAGTAGAAAATCAAGTTGGTTGGGTAGTTTCTTATATTAAGCCTTTATCACTTGGTGGCTTAGATAATACTGATAATATGATTATTTTAAACCATAATACTGCTTATGAAAAAGCAGAAAATTATCCAGATTTTGAGGTAGTTGGAGTTAAATATACAATTAAATACGACAGTGCCGATGATTTTTACTATATTGAAAAGGTATTAGACTAAAAAAAGCAATATAGCCATTTCTTGGTTATATTGCCCTTTTTAAAATATGATATAGAGTAGAGGAGAAGCAGAATTCTTTCTGCAATTATAGTATTAACCATATTTAAAGAATTTATACGAAAAAAGGAGAACTTTTATGCGAATAATTGCAGGCAAATATCGAGGAAGTAAATTGAACACATTAGAAGGATTAAAAACTAGACCTACTCTTGATGCTACTAAAGAAGCAATTTTTTCTAGCTTAGGTGGATATATTCCTGGTTTTATTGTCTTAGATATTTTTGGTGGAAGCGGAGCTTTAAGTTTAGAATCATTAAGTCGTGGCGCTGAAAAAGCTTATATAATGGATAGTAATATAGATGCTATTAACATTATAAAGTCTAACGCTGCAAAGCTAAAAGTTGGAAATGAATTAGTAATTTACCATTCTGAATATCAAAAAGTTTTAAATAAATTGAGTCATATAAAATTTGATTTAGTATTTATTGATCCGCCTTTTAAATTAAAAGTAATTGATGAATTAATTACTTATTTAATAGAAAATGATATGATCGCTGAAGGCGGTTATATTATGGCAGAATATCCAATGGAAGATGTTGTGGAAAAGCATTATGATGGATATAGAGTGAAATTATGTAGAAGATATTCTAGTAGTGAAGTCTTAATATTAGAAAAGGAGTAGATGTGCTTATGAAAATTGGTGTATATCCTGGAACATTTGATCCAATAACTAATGGTCATTTAGATATTATCAAAAGAGCCTATCAATTATTTGATAAGCTTTATATTGTTGTTCCTGTTAATGTTGGTAAGAGTTCTTTATTTACTACTGAAGAAAGAGTAGATTTAATTAAAAAAGTGCTTATAGATTATCCAGATGTAGAAGTTGTAGCTACTGATAAGTTGACTGTTGAATTTGCTAAAAGTGTAAATGCAACTGCAATGATTAGGGGTCTTAGAATGGTATCAGATTTTGATTATGAGTTACAGCTTGCTACAATTAATAAACAACTTGATAGTACAGTTGAAACTGTATTTATAATGAGTTCTCATGAGTATTCATTCTTATCTAGTAGTAGTGT
>JAZOLP010000024.1:0-2257 GCA_045653225.1 Bacilli bacterium | reverse complement strand
TAATAGATTATTTAAATTATATATATATATGGCCGAAAAAATCGATCCATATATTATAAATACAGTTTAATTAAACTTTAATTATATTAAATTTACGTAATTTATCAAAGCGAAACTAAGTGAACGCTAAGATAAATTATATTAATTAACGTAAATCTTAATGAATGCTCTATATATAAATAGAGCAATTTTACTACCAAAAAGTACCAATTTATAACATTAATATTATCAAATTGGTACTTTTTGGTAGTAAATTATAAAACGAAGTTTTATTATAATAAAATATGTCGAAGACAAATATGTTAAGATTTAACACCGCTATAATTACTTATCCAAGTGATTATGACGGGTGGTTAACTTTAGGAACTATAATAGATTATTTTGAAAATGTATTTTTCCCAAAGAATACAACTATAAAGATTGTAGGTGCTAAAGAACATGCTGATGAAGAAATTCAAAGAGATCATCATCATTTATATTTGGATTCACCGGAAAGATTACAAGTTTCACAAAAATACTTTGATATACCTTTACCTGAACCTGTTGTTGTGTTTATAAAACCTGATACTACCAGAACTTATAAATTCTTTAGTGATATTGCTTCACAATATGGAATTGAATCATTACATGATCCAACTATGGCCGAAAAAATCGATAATTATATTACTAATGAAATCCAACAACCAGGAACTGTATATGAAATTTTATCTGTAGCTCATCCAAATATTCAATTGAAGAAACAATATGGTGATAAATACTTTATGTTAAAATATGTTGTAAAAGGTTGTCTTATTGCGCGTTCAAATTTTGATGTTGATGAAGAATTAAAATATTTACAAGATAATTGTGAAAAGTTATGTGAAAAGGCAAATCAATTAATTGAATCCAATATTTTAAAAGAATTAAATGTTAAAACAGTTCCAGAATTAATTGACTTGTTGAAGAAATATCGTCAAAAGTTAAGAAATAAAAGAAAAAGAGTTCGTTCAAAATATAAGAATTCAAGTGACGAAGAATGTACAAATAAATTAAAAGAAATGAGTGAAATGATTCGTCACTATATTTTGAATGAACCAAATGTAACTAAAACTGAAATTTTACAAAAAATTTATGAAGATGATTTATATTTTTATTTTTATTCAAATAATTATTTAAACTGGAATCGTTTAATTAATGATTTATTTAAAAATAAACCAAATGCTAAACCTAAAAAGAATTATGAATTTATTTTTTGGGTTCCTACTAAATTATATGACTATTTAATGTGGTTGGACAAATGGGTCGAATATTGGTATACTGGACAAAAGGATAAATTAGAACATCGTCCAAAAGGTCTTATTTTAATCGGTGGAACGAGAACTGGTAAAACTTCCCTTATGTCAACATTAGGAGATTTTAGTTATTTTAAAAATGTCTGGAATGTTGATAATTGGGAAGGTTTACCACCATATACAATTATGGACGATATGGACGCTCAAGATGAAGGAAAAGGTTTAAGTTTTAGTTGGTTTAAACCTTGGTTTGGTGCTCAAGATGCTATGACGGTTACCGATAAATATAAACCAAAATATGATATTATAAATGGAAAACCTTTAATATGGATAAATAATTATGATATTACTGAATCTTTTCAATCTGAAACTGCTCAACAATATATTAAAGGTAATATGGTTTATGTTAATATCGGTAAAAGAAGTTTATTTGAAGAACCTGATAGACATTCCATTGGAGGATTTGCTGGTTTTAGAAAATTCGACCCAAAGAATACTTGGTATTATAAAAATGTTGTTTTAAAAGAAGCTGAAAAAAAACAAACTTATATTGATAATAATAATCATTTATTTATTAATGAAAATTGTAAATTTTGTAATAAATTAATAAATGATTGTGAATGTAATAAAGAAAATATTGATCCAAATATTTCTAATAGTAGTAGTACTAACAGTAAAAGAAGAAATAGTAGTAGTAGTTCTAGTAGTATTACTAGTACTAATAGTGATAGTGATTTAGAACCACTTAATATACGTAAACGTAAATTAAGTATTGAAGCTGAAAGTAGAGAAAATTTTGAACAAGATAAAGGGAGGCTTTTAGAAACAATTGAATTAAAAATTCATGCAAGTCAAGAACAATTAAATAAATATGAAATTCAAATTAATCAAATTAAAACAGAAAATAATAGATTAAATCAAGAATATAATAATTCTTTTAAAATAATTTATAAACCTGAAGATCATAAATATATGTTAGATTATCG
>JAZOLP010000023.1:0-10371 GCA_045653225.1 Bacilli bacterium | reverse complement strand
TTCTTGATATAAATATGGATGACTTTGAACAATTTATTGATAATGGTGTAGATTTAATTAATCAATTTTGTGAACATTATGATTTAATTACCAATAAACTGGAAGAACAAGTAGAATTTTTAATAACAATATTAAATACTTTTGAAGAATATTAAAAATATGAAAGGCATTACAAAAGTAATGCCTATTTTTTAAAAAAATTAATTTTGGTATAAACCATTGCAATTGAAAAATAATAAAAAATATGATATAATATATATATAATAAAGAAAGGAGTTCCTCATGAAAGTAAAATTTAATAATGTTAATTTTGCATATGACGAAGAGAGTCGTGTTTTAAAAGAATTTAATTTAACAATTAATGATTCTGAAATGGTTGCTATTTTAGGTCATAATGGGAGTGGTAAAAGTACTATCGCAAAAATCATGATGGGACTTTTAGAAATTGAAAGTGGAGAAATTTACTTAAATGATAAACTATTGAGTGTTGATACGATTGAAGAATGTAGAAATCATATGAGTATTATTTTCCAAAATCCTGATAATCAATTTGTTGGTGTTACAGTTAAAGATGATATCGCATTTGGATTAGAAAATAAGAACTTATCAAGAGAAGAAATGTTAGAAAGAATTCATAAATACTTAAAGTTAGTTAGTATGGAAGAATTTATTGATAGAGCCCCTGAAGAGTTATCAGGAGGACAAAAACAAAGAGTTGCTATTGCTGGAGCTTTAGCTATGGAATCAGAATTAATGATTTTTGACGAATCTACTTCAATGCTAGATCCAAAAGGTACAAAAGAAGTTAATGAAATGATTAAAAAAATAAAAAATGAAGAAAATAAAACAATAATTGTTATTACACATAATTTAGAAGAAGCTAGTTATGCTGATAGAATCGTTGTTTTAAATGAAGGCGTGATTGTTGCAGATGGAACACCACAAGAAGTTTTCAAAAACAAAAAAGTGTTAGAGGAAAGTGGATTGAAAACTATGGAAAGTGTCTCTATTCTTCATAATTTAAAAAATAAAGAATTCAATAACAAGAAAGAAATAGAGGAAACTTTATGGGAATTAACTTTCAACGAGTAAGTTATAAATACTCATATAATAGTCCTCTAACAATTAAAGAAGTTTCACTAAATGTTCAATCAAAAGATGAATTTATTTGTATTTTAGGTCATACTGGTAGCGGAAAAAGTACATTAGTTCAAAACATGAACGCATTACTTTTACCTACAGCTGGACAAATAACTATTTTTAGTAAAGATGTTGTAAAATTAGTTAAACATCCATATAAACTTAATACTAAGAAAAATCGTTTAAAATATGATTTTATTAATAATAATAAATTATTTGTAAAAGGAAACAAACTAATTTATTCCAACAATTTAAAATCATTAAGAAAACATATTGGTCTTGTATTCCAATTTCCTGAATACCAACTATTTGAATCTACTGTTTTAAAAGATGTTATGTTTGGCCCAAAAAATTTCGGTTTATCAGATGAGGAAGCTTTAAAAGAAGCAAAGAAAGCTTGTTCAATTGTAGGTTTACCTAAAGATGTTCTTGAAAAAAGCCCTTTTAGTTTATCTGGTGGTCAAATGAGAAGAGTGGCAATTGCTGGTATTTTAGCCCTTAACCCTGATATTATTGTTTTAGATGAACCTACTGTAGGATTAGATCCTAAAGGAAAAGAAGAATTAATGAATCTTTTAGTTAAGATTCAAAAAGAAACATCTAAATCGATTATAATGATAACTCATGACATGAATGTTGTGGGTAAATATGCGAAACGCGTAATCGTTATGGATAAAGGAAATCTTGTGTTTGATGGAAATAAACGTGATTTATTTGAAGATATTGAAAGATTACATCGTTTAAACTTAGATTTGCCAACATCAAGTAATTTAGCATTGAAGTTAAAAAACAAAGGTTTAATCAACTACACACGCCTTCCTCTTTCTAAAGAAGAGTTAGAAACTGTAATTTTAGGAGGTGACATATATGAATAATATTGCTTTAGGTCAATACGTTGATGGAAAAAGTATAATTCATAAATTAGATCCTCGTACTAAATTATTATCTTTAATGCTTTTGATGATATCTGTGTTTTTAATTCCAAAACCAAATGATAATCCATATGGTAAATTAGCTTCGTTTATAATGCTTGGAATTTTTGCTGTATTTATTTTAATAGTCGTTTTATTCACTAAAATTTCTTTATTAAAATATTTAAACAGTTTAAAACAACTTGCCTTTTTATTTGTCTTTACATTTATAATTCAAATTTTAACTCCACAAGGAGATAAAGTATTAATACCGAATTTAATAATTAATTTTAGTTTAGTAGGTATTCTTATCACAATTAGTTGGATAATTTTATTTATTGCTTTTAGAAAATATATTCCTTGTAAGTTATTAGTTTTCTTAATTTTATTATGTTTAAATATATATCTTTTAACTTTAAATTTGGGTTATAGTTTTGGTAGCTTTACATTAAATCTTTATGAGGAAGGTTTATTTAACGGATCGTTCTTTTTTATGAGAATCTTTTTAGTTATTATGTTGTCTACTGTTTTAACGTTGACAACTAAACCGACAGATTTAACTTCTGCTATAGAATGGTATTTATATCCGTTAACTTTAATTAAAATAAATGTAAGTATTTTTGCAATGATAATTAGTTTAGCATTAAGATTTATTCCAACGTTATTTAACGAAACACAAAAAATCTTAAAAGCTCAATCAAGTCGTGGCGTTGATTTTAAAGAAGGAACTTTAAAAGAACAAATTAGTCAAATTATTTCTTTACTTATTCCTATGTTAGTTATTTCTTTTAAAAGAGCAGCTGATTTAGCGGATGCTATGGAAGCAAGAGGTTATATACCTGGAGCACCAAGAACTAAATTAAACGTAATGAAATTTCATCTATCTGACTTTTTTGGTTTTGTTATAACTATTATTATAGTTTCTTTAATTATAGTGTTTAAGGTGATATAATGCGTTATAAGATGATAATTAGTTATGATGGTACTTTCTTTCACGGATTTCAAAGACAACCTGATGAAATTAGTGTTCAACAAGTATTAGAAGAAAAACTTACTTTAATTTTAAAAACTAAAGTTATTATTCATGGTGCAGGAAGAACAGACGCATTCGTTCACGCAAAAGGTCAAGTTGTACATTTTGATAGTGAACAATATGTACCGTGTGAGAATTTAAGAAAAGTATTAAACAAACATATTTTCCCTCATATATATATAAGAGAAGTTCGATTTGTAACAAATGAATTTCATTCGAGAAAATGCGCTTTAAAGAAAGAATATAGATATAAAGTTTCTATTAATGAATTTGATCCACTACTTGCTAATTATATGTTATTTTTCCATGATAGAATAAATATTAATAACATTCGTTTAGCAATGGAATATATAGTTGGAACTCATGATTTCAAAAGTTTCTCAAAGAATAAAATAACTAAAAATACAATAAGAACAATCGAATCTTTTACACTGACTGTAAACGATGGTATTTTAGAGTTTTCAATCATTGGTGATGGTTTCATGTACAATATGGTTAGAATAATTGTCGCTTTAATGTTAAAAGTTGGTGAGGGTAGATTTAAACCTGAAGATATTAAAAGAATTTTAGATGGAAAAGAACGAAAACTTGCTCCATTTGTGGCTGCTCCACAAGGTTTATATCTTTGGGAAGTTCATTACGATGATAAATTTAAAGGTGAATCAGAACCTATAGAAAAATAGTCCTATTCTTTAGGACTATTTTCTTTTTCTATTGATTCATCTATATAAGAATTATTTTCTAAATTGATAAAATTTTGATATAAAGAATTATTACATAGGTATTTAGGTTCAACTATGTTTTCAAAACTAGTTTCTTGAAAATAGTTTTCTCCACTTTTATATTCGTTATATAGTTTTCTCTTTCTATCATTAAGTTTATTTATGTTTTTGTCTTTCATTTTTTCACCTCATTAAATAGTATTTATAAAATATATAACTTTATGCAGAAAAAGCATAAAAAACTATAAATTAACATTTCACTTTATAAAAAAATAAAAATTTGATATAATATATATAATGAAAGAGAGAAAAAAATATGAAGGGTTTATTTATTACATTTGAAGGAAATGATGGTTCTGGAAAATCTAGTGCTTTACAAACAGTAAAAAATGAATTATTAGAACAAGGTTTTGATGTGCTTTATACACGCGAACCAGGTGGAAGTTATATTGCAGAGAAAATTCGAGAACTTATTTTAGATAAAGATAATTTAGGAATGGATCCTAAAACTGAAGCTTTATTATATGCCGCAAGTAGAAGAGAACATATTACTAAAACAATTATTCCTGCGTTAGAACAAGGTAAAATAATTCTATGTGATCGTTTTTTAGATTCTTCTTTAGCTTATCAAGGATATGCAAGAGAATTGGGAGTTGATAATGTTTTAAACATGAATCAATTTGCAACAGAAGGTTTATATCCTGATTTAACAATTTTAGTTTGTACTCATCCAGAAATTGGTATGTCAAGAATTAAAAAAGACGAAAGAGATATGGATAGACTAGAATTAGAAAAAATGACATTCCATACAAAAGTTTATGAAGGGTATTTATCGATTGCTGAAAAGTTCGAAAATCGTGTTGTCGTTGTAAATGGCGAACAAAGTAAAGAAGATGTTTTACAAACTGTAAAAAACATCCTATATCCTTTTATTAAGGAGCACCTAGGATGACATATGAAGAATTAAAAACAAATCAACCTGAAGTAATTAAATTATTACATAATGCGAAAAATAAAAACAAATTAGTTCATGCATATTTATTTGAAGGAGATTCAGGCACTGGAACTTTAGAAGCTGCAAAATATTTTGCTATGATGTTACTATGTAATGAAGAAACTCCTTGTTTAAAGTGCAATACTTGTGAAAGAATTGAATTTAATTCGCATATGAATGTTGTATTAATTGAACCAATAGGTGATGTTATAAGAAAAGAACAAGTTGAAAACTTAATGCATGATTTCTCTATGACTAGTTTAGAAAAAGGACCTCAAGTTTATATAATAAAAGATGCAGATAAAATGAATTCTTCTGCAGCAAATGCTTTATTGAAATTTTTAGAGGAACCTGCTAATGAACATTATGCTATCTTATTAACAAATAATCATAAACGTTTATTGGATACAATTGTTTCTAGAACTCAATATATTCATTTTAAACCAGTTTCTAAATCATTTATTGTTGAACAATTATCTTCAATGGGAGTGGATTTAGATGCTGCTTATGTAATTTCTCATATTACTTCTGATTTTGGTGAAGCAAAAAAATTTATTGAAGAGGGTAAGTTAATTTTATATATTAATTTAGCTAAAAAAATTGTCACTGCCCCTTTTAAAAGAAAAGATCAATACGTTGAATATTATTTAAATAAACAATTGTTTGATCAAGAAAAAGAAAAAAGATGGCATTTAATTTTCTTTGATATTTTAATTTTAATTCACCAAGAATTATTTAAAAAAGCAAATGGAGAAAAACCTTTATATTTTAATAATATTTTAGATAATATTAAACAAGAACAAATTGATAGACAAAAAGTATTAGATGATTTAGAACTTTTAAATAAATATGAAGAAAGATTAAATTATCATGTAAATGTAGATTTATTATATACAAGTCTTTTTGTTGAATTATAGGAGGAAACTATGACTGAAATAGTAGGCATTCAATTTAAAAATGCCAGTAGAGTATATTACTTTTCCCCGTTAGAATACAAATTTAATGTGGGCGAATATGCGATTGTTGAAACTATTCGCGGTTTAGAGTTGGGAAAAGTAATTATAGCAAATCGAATGGTTGAAGATGATGAATTATCACATGAACTAAAACCAGTTATTCGAAAAGCAAACAATCATGATTTAAACATTGAAAAGAAACATGAAGAAATGGCTCCAGAAAGTTTTGCTATATTTAAAAAATATGTTAGTCAACTAAGCCTTCCAATGAAACCTCTTTATTGTGAATATACAATAGATTCATCAAAAGTAATTTTCTATTATTCAGCCGAGGATAGAGTTGATTTTAGAGAATTATTAAAATTATTAACACCTCATTTTAAAACACGTGTAGAACTACGCCAAATTGGTCCACGTGAAGCAGCAAGAGTTGTTGGTGGGTTAGGTAGTTGTGGAAGAGTAATTTGTTGTAAAACATGTTTAAATAATTTTGATTTTGTTACAATGAAAATGGCTAAAGAACAAGGAATGAGTTTAAATACTAATAAAATTAGTGGTGTTTGTGGAAAACTTATGTGTTGTATTGGTTATGAACATGAATTATATCTTGAACTTAAAAAAGAAGTACCAAATGTTGGGCAATTAGTAAAAACTCCTAATTGTGCATGTTGTAAGGTTGTAAGTGTTGATTATATTAAAAAGATAGTTTCAGTACAAGAAAATCCTGAAGGTGCTCCAGTAAGATATGAGTCTAAACAAGTTTCTTTAGTTGTTCCAAAAGATCCAAATGAAAAAGATTGTGAATTAGTTGTGACTGATGAAATTGTTGAAGAAAATATTGATCAAAAAGGTATAGAAGTTCAAGAAGAAATTCAAGAGGATGTTTCAAAAAAGAAAATCTATAAACCATTTGTGAAAAATAATAACAACAATAAGAAAAAAAATAATATAAAGAATAAGAACAAGAAAAATGAAAATAAAAAGTAATGAAGTAATTAATGATTTATTAGGATACCCAGGTTTAAAAATTATTCAAAGACCTGATATGTTTAATTTTTCTCTTGATTCTACTATTCTAGCGTATTATGTAGGAATAAATAAAACTTCAAAAAAAATTATAGATTTAGGATGTGGGAATGGTTATGTTCCCATCTTCTTGTCTTTAAGAACAAAAGCTTTAATACATGGTGTAGAAATTCAAGAAGAATCATATGATCTTGCGAAAAGAAGTGTTGAATTAAATAATTTGAATGAACAAATTAAGATTTATCATGGTGACATGAAAGAAATTCATAAGACTTTAGGTGTAGCACAATATGATGTTGTAACATCTAATCCTCCATATTTTATATATTCGCCAGAATCTCAAGTTAAGGAAAGTGAATATTTAAAAATTGCTCGTCATGAAGTCAAAGTTACATTAGATGAAGTAGTTCATTCAGCAAATGTTTTACTAAAAGATGGTGGAACTTTTGCGATGGTTCATCGTGTAGAAAGACTTATGGATATTTTAGAATCATTTAGAAAACATGGAATAGAACCAAAACGACTTTTATTTGTATATCCAAAAACAACATCAGAAGAAGCGCTAGTTGTTTTTATTGAAGGAAAAAAATCCAACAAAAAAGGTGGATTAAAAATATTACCACCACTTTATGTTTATAATGAAAATAATAAATATACTAAAGAAATATTAAAAATCTTTAATTATAAAGAGGATAATCATGCTTAAAAGACAAAAATCTAATAATGATTCACCAAAGTTATATTTAATAGGTACGCCAATTGGTAATTTTGATGATATGACTTTTCGTGCGATAGAAACTTTAAAACAAGTTGATTTAATTTACTGTGAAGATACTAGAATTACTTCCAAACTATTAAGCCATTATGACATTCACACACCTTTAAAAGCATATAATGTAATGACAGAAAATGATTTAACAAGCGGATTAATTGAACAAATAAAAAATGGCAAGAATATTGCTGTTGTCTCAGATGCTGGATTACCTGGAATTAGTGATCCTGGATATTTAGCTTGCCATGACGCAATAAAAGAAAACATCGATGTAGTAGTTATACCAGGTGTTACAGCTTCTTTAACAGCCCTTTGTGCAAGTGGTCTTCCAACTAAAAATTTTTATTTCCATGGTTTTTTAAATAGTAAACAAACTTTAAGGAAAAAAGAATTATTAAACTTAGTTGATAAAGAAGAAACGTTAATAATTTATGAAGCACCTCATCGAATTAAAGAGACATTAGAAGATATTATAGAAATCTTTGGTGATCGCTTTATAACTTTATCAAGAGAACTTACAAAAAAATATGAAGAAATACTTAGAGGGAAAGCATCTGAAATATTAGAAGTGGTTGATGAATTAAAAGGTGAAATGGTTTTAATTATTGAAGGTAAAAAAGAAGATGAAGTTACAAGTGACTTAAATAGTTTATCTATTAAAGAACATTATAACTTTTATATCGAACAGGGCATTCACTTTAAAGAAGCCTTAAAGATGGTCGCAAAAGATCGTAAAGTATCAAAAAGTATCATCTATCAAGAAATATTTGGAAAAAATAAATAAAAGATTTAAGGATAACTCCCTTAAATCTTTTTCATTTATTTGACTGATTCTTTTATCTATGTTAAAATAATAAAAGAATAAGCATTTCTTAAATGTTTAATAAGTAATTAAATAAAGGAGATAATATAATGAAAAGCTTTAGATTATTATTAGTTTGTTTGGGTATTTTATTTTTAGACATAGCTAGTCCTTCTAACGCATGTAGAGACACAAGAACTACACTACATGTTAATGTAACAGAAGTAGCTGAAAATGCCATTTATTTTCAAAACTCAACTTCAAAACTTTCAAATATTCAAACAACTCTTACTGGAAATTTAATAACATCAAATGTAGAAAAATGTCTAAGAACAGGAACTATATTTGTTGAAGATGATGGTTGTAGATATGAAATTAATGTTACTTCATACAACATTGAATCTATTAGCATAATCAAACAAGACCGTAGGGAAGTTGAAATCACACTACCTTATGAAATTTTAGAAGAAGATATTACAAAATATGAAGCAGGCATGAGAGACATATTAAAAGTAAACGTTAAAGTATCTATTGAATATGAAATAATTATTCCTGATGATCCACTTGAATAAAAATAATGAATAATTTAAATAATAAAAATAAATGTATTGTCATTTTATTATCAATACTACATTTATTATGTGATTTAATTTGTATCTTTAAAGTTATTGGAATATTGAGCACGAAATATATATTAGGCCATACTTTAATATTTATATTATATAATGGTTTCGCCTTTTTGCTTCAACCAATATCTGGAATTATTGTAGATAAGTTTCATAAAGAAAAACTAATGTTATTAATATCTGTTGCATTAATAATATTTGGAGTAATTTTTGATAATTTAATAATCTCTTGCATATTATTAGGATTATCGAATCAAATTTTTCATGTTGTAGGTGGTAAAATTTGTACCAACTTTTCAACATCTAAAGCTTGGCACTTAGGGTTATTTGTATCTTTAGGTGCAATAGGATTGATGATTGGATCAAACTTTTATCAATATAAACTGTTATTAATTATTCCAATTATTTTATATATTGTATTAAGTTTATTTGTTTGTCTATTATATAAGGAAGGAAAAAGTGAAACAATTAAAGTTAATAATAAAGTAACTATTTCAAAAAAAGTATTTGCAGTTACATTTTTAATAGTTGTAGTATTTATAAGGTCATTTTTAGGTAAAATAATACATTATGATTTTAACTTAACAATTACGCATATTGTTTTGTTTTCCTTATTTTGTGCTATTGGGAAATTTATTGGCGGTATTTTAAAAGATTTATTTGGAAGCACGAAAGTAATATTAGTAAGTTTAGTTTTATGCGGTTTAATATTAATATTTTTTGATAATATCTTTGTATTAATGTTATTAGGTACTGTTTTAATAAATATAAGTATGCCGATTACTTTATTTGAATTAAACAAAATCAATCCAGGAAATGAAGGATTGAACTTTGGATTACTTGCTGCGTCACTATTTCCTGGTGTTGCTTTAGGGATAATTTATCAATATGAACCAATCAGTTATATAACCTTAGTAATTATATCAATGGTACTTTCAATATTCTGCATATACTATGTGAAGAGGATACAAAAATGAAAGAACTTATTATTCCATTAGTTTTAACTATATTAATAGAAGGTACTTTAATTTTAATAATTAAAAGAAAATTGTTATTTGTACTATATTCTATTATCATTAATATAATTACAAATTTAACTTTAAACCTAATTGTTATCAATTTCGTTAATTCAAAATTGTGGATATATATTTTAGTTGTAAGTATTTTAGAAATAATTATTTTATTTACTGAAGCATTAATGTATAACATAACAATTAAAAAGTATAAAAAAGCTTTATTACTAAGTTTAATCTTAAATGTAACATCTATAAGTTTTGGATTTTTATTTTATATATAAAAAAACTAGCAAATTTACTTGCTAGTTTTTAATTTGTAATAAAATAAGATTGATATGTAAAATCCTTATAAATGATTATATAAATCTCATTC
>JAZOLP010000022.1:0-10475 GCA_045653225.1 Bacilli bacterium | reverse complement strand
CCACTTGGATTCTTTGTTTTGAAGAATTTATTTTTAGGATATGTGTTTACATTACTTACATGTGTTACAGCAATTTTATTATCAATGCAAGTACTTCTTTTAAACAAAAAGATTTCATTATTATATATTCCATATATTCTTTGGACTACTTTTGCAAGCGTATATTCAATATTACTATATTTAAAAAATTAATACTCCACTAAAAATTAGTGGAGTATTTTAATTATATTGTGATTTATGAAGTTCAAAATAGAACCCTTGTTTTTCAATTAATTCTTGGTGTGTACCAAGTTCAACAATATTTCCATCTTTTACTACTAAAATTAAATCTGCATTTTTTATAGTAGATAAACGATGAGCTATGATAAATGATGTTTTATCTTTCATTAATTCTTGCATTGCATCTTTAATTTGTAATTCGGTAATTGTATCAACATTAGATGTTGCTTCATCTAGAATTAACATTTTAGCATCAAGTAACATTGCTCTTGCTATTGTTAATAGTTGTTTTTGTCCTTTAGATATATTTGTACCGCCTTCTGATAAAATTGTATTATAATCATCAGGTAAGCTTTCAATAAATGAATCTATTTTTGCTTTTTTGGCAGCTTCTTTTACTTTATCTAATGTTACATTTTCGCTACCATAACTTAAGTTTTCAAAAATTGTTCCTTCAAATAACCATGTATCTTGTAATACCATTGCAAATGATTTTCTCAAATCTTTTCTTTTAATAGTTTGAATATTATTTTCATCTAAATAAATAGAACCACTATTAATATCATAAAATCTCATTAGTAAATTAACTATTGTTGTTTTACCAGCACCAGTAGGACCTACTATTGCAATTTGTTTACCAGGTGTTGCTTCAAATGAAACATTTTTTAAAATCATTTTATTAATTTCATAACCAAAATATACATTTTTAAATGTTATTTTACCATTTACGTCAATAAGATCTACTGCAGATATATCATCTATTGGTTCTATTTGTTCGTCGATAAGTTCAAATACTCTTTCTGCTGCAGCTAAAGCACTTTGTAAATCTGTTAAGATATTTGCTATTTCATTAATTGGGCCTGAGAACTTTTTAGAATATAAAACAAATGAAGATATATCTCCAAGAGATAATTTATTTATTTTATATAAAATAGCACCAAATAAACAAATTAAAGAAAGTGATAAGTTATTTACGAAGTTAACACCAGGACCAGTGTATGCGCTATAATATTCAGCTAAATAAGATGATTGAGCTGCAGTTTCATTTACTTTGTTGAAATTTTCAATTATTTCGTCTTCTTTTCCGTATGCTTTAATAGTTTTAATTCCCGTAATCATTTCTTCATTAAAGCCTGATAATAATCCTAAATTATGTGATCTTGCTTTAAAATGTTTACTTGTCTTTTTAATCATTATTCTTGTGAATAATAAACTTATTGGTAATGTCACCGCAAATACAAGTACTAAAATTGGTGATACAATTATCATCATAACAAGTGATCCAATAATTGTAATAATACTTGTTAATATTTGAACTAAATCTGTAGAAAGAGATGTATTAACAGTATCAATATCGTAAGACATTCTGCTGATAATATCGCCAATTTGATTTTTATCAAAATATGATATTGGAAGGTTTAACATTTTATTAAATGCATCACGTCTCATTGTATAAACACAACGTTTGCTAATGTTAGTCATTAGTAACGATATAACAAATGTAAAAACGCTAGAAGTTAAATAGAATAATCCCATTAATAAAGCATAATAATATATATTATTAAAATCAATCTTACCTGCTCCTTTGTCTATTTCATCCATGATAAGACCTGTTAGTTTTGGCCCAAGTAATGCAAGTAAATTAGATCCTATTGTTAGTATTAAAGCTATTATTAATAATACTCTAAACTTAAATAAGTAATTCCAAAGTCTTCTAAATGTATATTTTTTATTTTTTGCAGTTCCTTTAGAAAATGATACACCACGACGTCTATTCATCGGAGTCACCTCCTAACTGAATATCATATATATCTTTATACATTTTATTTGTATAAAGTAATTCTTCATGTGTTCCAAGTCCGCTAATAACGCCATCTTCTAATACAATTATTTTATCGGCATTCATAATAGAACTAATACGTGATGCAATAATTACTTTAGTTGTACTAAGGTAATTTTTATTAATTGCATTTCTTAACGCTAAATCTGTTTTAAAATCAAGTGCACTAGATGAGTCATCTAGGATTAAAATTTTTGGTTTACCACAAATAGCACGAGCAATTAGTAATCTTTGACGTTGTCCTCCAGAAAGGTTTGTTCCTTTTGCTGAAAGTAATGTTTGGTCTTTTTGTTCTAATGAATCAACAAATGTTGATTGAGAAATTAATAAAGCTTTTTTTATATCTTTTTTTGGTAAATTTCTATAGAAGTCTACGTTATTATATATCGTTTCCGCAAGTAATGTATCATTTTGGAAAGAAACACCAAATAACGATTTTAATTTTCTATATGAATAACTTCTTATATCTTTTCCATTAATATATATTGCTCCAGTATTTACATCGTAAAGTCTTAGAAGTAAATTTATAATTGTACTTTTACCACTACCTGTTGGTCCAATAATACCTAGAGTTTGTCCTTTTTCTAATTTAAAAGATATATTAGATAAATTATTATGTTTTCCAAGATAAGAAAAAGATACATTTTTAAATTCAATATAATGTTTTGATGTACCATCATAATTTTCTTTTCTTAAGTCAAGTCCTAGATCAAAAATATAATCGATTCTTTTTGAAGAAGCATATGCTTTTGAAATAATTGTGATCATTCGATTTAACGCGATTAATGCATTTAAAATCATTGCAAAAAATGTTGTAAACGCTAGTACTTTTCCAGGTAAAATTATATCGGAATTAACTCTATATGCTCCTACTACTAAAACTAATATTAAACCAAAGTTTAATATTAAATTAATTATTGGATTAAGTGTAGACATAACAATACTGGATTTTAATTCATAATCCATCAAATCTTTATTAACTGTATTAAATCTTGTCTTTTCGTAATCTTCTTTTGATAAAGCTTTAATAACTCTAATTCCCGTCATGTTTTCTCTTAATGATAAAACCATTTTATCAACCTTTGTTTGTACTTTATCATATAATGGAATACCAAACTTAGATGTAAAATATAAAGCTATAACTACAAGTGGTAAAACCAAAACCATAATTAATGTAAGCATTGGATCTAAGAATAAAGTACATAAAGTACCTCCAATAAGAAGCATTGGAGCACGTACCCCAAGTCTTAGAATCATTCCACACATTTGATGAATATTATATGTATCACTTGACATTCTTGCGATTAAACTAGGCATTGTAACACTATCAACTTGGGCTTGACTTAAAGACATTATTTTAGTAAATAAATCTTTTCTTAAATTTACAGAAACTGATTTTGCAATACCTGCTGCTATTTGGTTAGCTTTACAATTTCCTAAAAATCCAAGACCAGAAAGACCAATCATTAATAGTCCATAAAGAGCAATTTCTAAAATAGTACCAGTATCTACTACTGTATCTAGAATATATGAAAGAAGAATAGGGATAAATAGTTCTGCGATAATACCTGATATTTTAATAAGTAAACAAAGTACTACTTTAACTATATTTGGTTTAAAATAACTAAATACTCTTTTCATTTTATTCTCCTTTCCAAAATATTTATTTTTTAAATAATTTTTTAAAATCAATTTGTGCACATATTATTGCAATAAAAATTAAACTACATCCAATAATAGTTCTTGATGTTAAATCTTCTTTTAATATAATAACTCCACCTAATAATGCAAAGACACCTTCTAAGCTCATAATCATAGATGCGATAGTTGGTTCAGTATATTTTTGACCGACTATTTGAAGTGTAAAAGCTATACAACCAGAAAATATTGCAGCATATAATATTGCAGGGAGTGCTAAATATATATTATATAATTTAACTTCTTCAGTTATAAACATAAATATTATTGATAATATACCAGCTACTATAAATTGCATAGCTGAAAGTTTAATACTATCAATATAAGGATTAATTATATCGACTAATACTATTTGTACCGCAAACATTAAAGCACAAATAAGTGTAAGTAAATCTCCAATTTCTAATTTAAAATCTCCTGTTACACTAATTAAGTAGGATCCAATAATGGCTATAATCAAAAACAACCAAATAATAGGTTTAGGCTTCTTTTTAATAATATAACCAATAATCGGAACAAACATCATATATAGCGATGAAATAAATCCAGATTTACTAGGAGACTTTGTAATATTAATTCCTAATTGTTGAAAAGTTGCTCCTAGGAATAAAGCAACACCTACAAAAATTGCTAATATAAATATCCATTTTACGCTTTTTGTTGTTGGCACATATTCTTTTATATTTCTTCTTCTAATCAATGATATTATTAATAAAATTATACCTGTAATTATGAACCTTCCAGCATTATATGTAAATGCTCCAACATGGTTACTTCCAAGACTTTGAGCAACAAATGTTGTTCCCCAAAGAAATGCAGTTATTAATAATATTATTGGTCCTTTAATTTTTCTAAAAAACATATATTTCACCTTTATATATATTATATCACTTTAATATTATTTTTTAAAAAGAAAAGACTTCATAATAAATATTAGTTTATTACAAAGTCTTTTTGTTATTTAATTACATGATTATACATTTTATCTATATGTACAACTGCAATCCATTTATTATTATAATCAGATATTTTAGTACAAATAGCATTTTTTAATTCTTTATCAGTAATTGGGTAATCAAATGGCATAACAACATCAAATAAAATGTTAGTATGCGTTACCCCAGGGACAATTCTAAAATCGTGGAAATCTAAGTTTTCATCAATGTCCTTTAAAATATTTTTTACTATTTCTTTTATTTTATTAGTTTCTTCATCATTTACTTCAATTGGATCCATATGAATTACAAGTTCAATATTCATTTCTTTTGATACTTCTTTTTCAATATTATCAATTAAATCATGACTTTCCATAACATCAACTTCTCTTGATACTTCTGCATGTACTGTTGCAAAATTCATATTTGGACCATAACTGTGAACTACTAAATCATGAATGCCATAAATTCCTTCGTATGCTAAAATCTTAGAAGATAATTCTTTAATAAATTCATCACTAGGGATTTCACCAAGAAGTGGATCAATTGTTTCTTTTATTAAACTAATACTAGAAACTATTATAAAGATAGCTACTAATAAACTAGCAATACTATCAATATTTACTTTACCACCACTTACAATAAAGATTATAGTAGAAATTAAAATTGCTACAGTAGTTATACAGTCATTTAATGAATCTTTAGAATTAGCTTTTAATGCGTCACTTCCGATTTCTTTTCCCATATTAGTGTAGAATATTGCTTGCCAACATTTAACTAAAATAGATAATACTAAAGAACCTATTACAATATAAGGATTAGATACATCTAAAGCTTGTGCATTACCTTTTATTAATTCATATACTCCCAAAACTGAATCTTTTAATAAAGTTAAACCAATCATTAGAATAATAAATGAAATAATCATTCCAGTAATATATTCAAATCTTTGATGTCCAAATGGATGATCTTTATCAGCTTTTTTTGAACTAATCTTAAATCCAATAATGGTAATAATAGATCCAAGACCATCAGAAAAGTTATTTACACCATCTGCAAATATTGCAGGAGAAATGCAAATAGTACCTACAATCATTTTAATTGCAGCAAGAATAATATTACTAATAATACCTACTATTCCAGCTAGTGTTCCATACGATTCTCTAACCTTTGGATTTGATGTGTTTTTATAATCTTTTATAAATAATTTAATTAATATCTTTCTCATACATATATTATACTATTTTTATAAAAATAAATAAACCAATTTACTATTATTTCATATATTAAAATAGGAGGATTAAAATGAATAATGAAATGATTAATAGAATTAAAGCTAACAATAAATGCTTACTAGTATCAAGTTATAATGATGATGTAAGTGTAGGCATATGTAACTATAAATATTGTGATAACAGTATCTTAATAGAATGTATAAATTATACTAATCTTTTAGAAAGTTTAAACAACAATAACAATTGTATTATATATATTACTGTATGTGATGAAGCTTATGTTTATTATATAATTATCAAAGGAACAGCAAGTCTTTCATCTACTAGTTTTAGGTGCCCATCTATATGTAATCAAAACAATAAATACTTAATCAATATAAATATAAATAATATCGACTGTTATCAAGAAAAAAGAAGCAACTAATAAAATTGCTTCTTTTAATATTTAATAAATTATATTTAAATCAAACTCATCTACTATTCTTACAATATCACCAGTTAAAGTTCTTTGATAATAGTAAGTTTTATTATTATATAAAAATCCAAGTAGTAAGTTTTTATCTTCATATAAGTTTCTTATTGTATAATCAGCAGTTCGATCAACAGTTTCTTAAATAAACAACACTTCATTTCAATTAAAATACATTCTAGTTAATTACCATATTAACATTTTTAAAAATTATTCTTCAAATGCGATAAAAGTACAATAAATAATATTATATTCTTCACTATAGGCTAAGACTAAAACATCATCATTCTTATTTAAAGTAAGATAATTATCAAAATTACTTATTGAAATTTTAAATTCATCAGAGAGATAATTTTGAATAGTTAAATCTAAACTATTATCCCATAATAATTTATTAACACAATCTTCTTCACTAGTTACTCTTATTATTCCCTCATAAATTATAGAAAAATTAGTGTTCTTTTCATCTATAATTTTAAATAGAGCAAAGGTTTCACTGGAAAACTTATAATTTAAACTTTCTTCAATCTCACTTAAAAATTGTGAAGATGTTGTAAATTCCTTTTTCTTATCTAAATTTTTAAAACTAATCAGACATAAAACAAAAATTAAAAGTGAAAAAGTAATTGAAAAAGTCTTTTTACCATTACGAAGTGATAATAATAAAAATATAAAACATATAGGAGTAAATACCAAAAAAATCCACCAAAAATATTTATTTAAATAATATTCACTTTCATATATTGTTAAAAAATTATATTCAACTCCCACTTTATTAATAATGATAGTTGAGCATATAGCATAACATATTAATGGCAATAATATAACTAATATTGCTGCCCAAACATAAAAACTATTTTTTTTCATAATATTTTCCTCATATAATTATCCTTGTGTCACTAACCGATAAACCAAATTTCCTATAACAAAAGCAGCTTGTGGACAATACTTGCATAACATAATTGTTCCTACAATATTGTGAGTATTTATCTCGAATTCATTTAAATTATAATAATCAGAATTAGATAGATTTTCAATAGATGAAAATTTTAATCTACCACTTCCATCTTTATAAAAATTAATTCCGACAGTATAGTCACAAATTTGCCACCATATTTCTGGAACAATTGATATTAAATTAATTGGTTTCTGGTCACTATGGGAAATTCCAGTTCCATTACTATAACTAACTTGACAAGTTACTCCATCAATTGTGTATGAAGTTAATTCATTTTAATTTATAAAGTCACAATAAAACATCTAATGTAAAGTTAGAAAGGTAGAAAATAAATCTCTTCTCACATACTCTTGACTATTATCAATAGCTCTACGATTTCGTTGAATAGCTAAAATAAGCTTGAGTCTTAAAAGAATAGATGGTTTAAATTTTTTAGAAATAATTTTACTGCCTATTTTAAATTTAATTTTTATATTTAATTTTTTAAAATAGTTCTTGGGATATTCAAATAATGCCAATTTTTTTGAATTATAATAATTATTGTGATATTGAATAAAAAGAAAATCAATAACTCGTTGTTTTTGATTAATCCAACCTCTCATACCAAATATATATTCTCTTCCTTTATAATTAATATGCCATTTCTTATTCTTCAATATTATATTTATATTGTTTCCGTTAAATTCAGTTATTTCTTTATAAGAAATATACTTAAATAGATATTCTTTATAATTATTACTTGGTAGGCCAAATAATTTAATACAAATTATTGAAATAAAAATATTAATTGTGAAAAAAAGGCAAATTATAAAAAAATATTTTTCGAAAAAATTATAATCTAATTTAGATTTTATGAATAATATAAAGAAAAAAACATAAATTAAGCTGTTTGCGTAGCAAATCGTTTTTCTAACCATTTTATCACTCCATCAGTAACTGCACCAAAAAAAGCAGCAATATAATTATCACTTGCATTTGCAAGATTTTTGACTGACTTGGCTATGTTTTGCATACCTACTTTAACATTATCAGCACCTAATGATTTAAAAAAATGATTTATTTTATTGTTGCCAAATAATTTCGATAATGCTTTCCCTCCACCAAACTCTAAAAAAGAAACACCATAATCTACAACTTTACCAATACCATAACCTATTGCACCACTTAACATACCCTCTAATGGTGAAGAAAAAAATGTATTAAGTGTCATCTCTCCGGAAATGAATGTTTCAACAAATGAACCTATGCCGCCAAGCAATATTGAACCACCAAAACTAGTAGCAGCACCAGAAATTGCTCCTCCAAACGCAGCTCCAATATAATCACAAACATTTTTTTCTTGAAACCCATTTTCAGTTTTACTAGCCTCATATACCTCGGCTAATACACCAATCACAGCACCAGCAACTATTGAAATAATTTAAGATATTGCAACATTTCCATCAGTATCAACATAAACAACAGGATTACTATTACAGTACACATATAAATTACAACCTATTGGATTTGATGTATCTAAATATTCTACATCATCTCTAGATATCCATCTATATATTTCAGGACTATAGTATCTTGATTTACAGTAGTATGTATTACTTTCTTGGTCGTAATAATAACCTTTATATCTAAATGGATTAATTTCTGCAATGTTACTTAATTCATCTAGATTTAACATATTACCATATGCATCATAAATGTATTCACCAACAATTATACCATCAGAGTTTACTATTTATGAAATTTCACCTGTTAGTGTTCTTACATAATAATAAGTTTCATTGTTATAAATAAATCCTAGTAATAAATTACTATCATCATATAAGTGCTTTATTGAATGTCCATTTGATCCATGGGCGATTAATCATCTATAAAAATTATTTTAAGTAACTTTTTATTTCAGTCCTCATATAAGATTACTTAATTTTTGTTTTAAATTTGTTATTCTTTTAAAAAATAATAGAGTAGGTACTAAAACAAAAATGAATATTACTGGAACAAAATCATATATTATCCCAGTATTTTCTTCAATTTTAATGATTATTTCATCTCCCAATCTAACTGAAATATGAGTTTTTTTATTTTCAAATACTCTAGCAAACCAATCAGCATGAATATAGTTATATTCATAAATGTTTTTAGTAAATTTTATATTTTCACTACAAGATTCAGCAATATAAAAACCTGAATTAGTATTATTTGATTCAAATGACTCCACACAAAAATTATTTTCATCAATAACAATATGTAAATTTTTTCTAATATCATTAATAACTAAATTTTCGTTTTTATAATATGCATATATATTACCATTACTCTCATATTCTATAGATCTAATAAATTTTCCATTAAAATCATATTCGTAAACTTGATCATTATCATACGAAATACATAACTTGTTATTTTCTGAAACATCAAAATATATCATTCTTCCATTATTCTCTTCAAAATCTAATGACACACTAAAATTTGAAACCATTTTACCAGAAACAATAAATTGAAAAAAAGACAGCAATATTAACATCGGAGCTATTAGGATGCACATCTTTTTCATTTTATTTACCTCCACAATCAAAATATCCATTCTAAAACCTTACTAATTAAACCTTTAGAATTTTTCTTAATGTTTATAGTTTTTGTTCTAATACAGTGGGTATCAAATCCATAACCTATCCCAACACCAACTTGCCCACCTATCAATTCACCATCTTGTTCGGAAACAGCTGAATCAGTAATTACATCAGCAGAAATATATGCCTCATCTCCAATTGCACTACCTAAATAAGTTGACAGACCTTCCAACTCATCAACAGAAGAAAATTTAGTAATTTGTGCAGAAACAGAAGCACCAACATCAAGTCCACCAATATTAGGAGTTTCAGAAGTAAACCCAGAATATGAAAGCTGAATAGCACTTTCTCCGTAGAATCTACAGAAAAACTTACAGAAACAGAAAATCCCCATAAGATATTCAAATTGATATTTAAACTAAACGAAAGAGTCCAATTACCATTTGGATCATATCCCATCACTGGATTACTATTACAATACACATATAGATTACAACCTATTGGATTTGATGTATCTAAATATTCTACATCATCTCTAGATATCCATCTATATA
>JAZOLP010000021.1:0-3079 GCA_045653225.1 Bacilli bacterium | reverse complement strand
GTATTACTTTTAATCCCCAAACTAAATCATATTTAAATAGTTTTTTTAACATTTAAACATCCTCCTAAATATTTCATCAATGCTTTCATTATATTCACTTCTTAATTCATCAGCACTTTTTGATAAAATGATTTTACCTTTGTCTACAAATATAACATCATCTAAAATTCTTTCAATATCTGAAATTAAATGTGTTGATATTAAAATACTTGCACCATCTTTAAAGTTTGTTAGTATTGTATCTAAAATATAATCTCTTGTAGCAGGGTCTACTCCACCAAGTGGTTCATCTAGAACATAAAGGTCTGCATCTCTTGACATTACAAGTGCTAATTGTAATTTCTCAAGCATCCCTTTAGACATTTTATTTAAATTATCTGTTCCATTTAAATTTAAATCATTTAAAAGTTTTTTTGCTTTATCTAAATTAAAATCTTCATAAAATAATGAAAAATATTTTAGAATTTCTTCTACTTTCATTGTTTTATCTAAATAAGTTCTTTCAGGCAAATAACTTATAATCTTTTTACTTTCAACACCTGGTGCTAAATTATTAATTAAAATTTCACCACTTGTTGGAGTTAAAAGCCCGTTTAACAATTTAATAATTGTACTTTTCCCCATTCCGTTTTTACCTAATAAACCAATTATTTTACCCTTATTGATTTTAAAAGAAATATTTGAAAGAATTTCTTTTTCATCAAATACTTTATATACATTTTTAAACTCAACTAAACCGTTTTTATATTCTTCCATTAGTTACGCTCCTTGATTAAAAAATTTAGTACTTCTTCTTTACTATACCCCATTTTTTCCATATCATTAAAAAAGGTTTTGATTTTTTGTTTAGCAACAAATTCTTTGTTTTTCTTTATTAATGCTTGATCATTAGTAATGAATTTTCCATTTGTACGATCTGTATAAATTAATTCTTCATTTTCTAAAAAGTATAATGACTTAACAATAGTATTTGGATTAACCTTAAATGTGATCGCTAATTCTCTTACCGAAGGTAATTTATCACCAGGATTATAAATTCCACTAATGATATCATTTTTAATTATTTCAATAATTTGTAAATATATTGGACGTTCACTATCAAAACTATGATTCATATTTCCTCCACTGTATTACTTAACTAATACAATGATACACTAAATCATTATATTAGTCAAGAAAAAAGCATTAGGAATACTCCTAATGCTATTCATTTTATAAATATACTATACTTTTTATTGAAGTTTTAATACTCCATTAATTTTACTAGTTCCATAACTTTGAAGAGTTTGTAAAATACATTCACCGTTACCTGATGTTGTATTATGTAATAAGTATGCGTTACCACTAACATCATTACCAATATACATCATAACATGACTACTAGTAAATATTAAAGTACCAGGATGATACGTCTTCATTTGAGAAACACTCATACCATTACAACTAGATCCATATGTTGGGATAGCAACTTGATTAGATGTATTTCTTGGCATCATGAAACCAAAACATTTGTATACCGCATTCATAGTTGATGAGCAATCTCTACCAAGTTTATTTTTATCACCCCAACTATAATCAATACCTAAAAGTTTAAATGCTTGTCTTAAGATATTATCATAAGTATATTCAAGATAACCTTCACAATATGAATCAGATTTAGATAATGTTAATTCTTTTAACACTAATTTTCCTTCGTTATTTCTAGTAGGGAAATTAATAACATAATTATCGTTGCTATTTAATAAAGGGAAACTTTGTCCCATTCTAACATGAGCACCTTCTAAAACAACATAATCACTTAATACAACTAAATTATTAGCAGGTTTTAAGAAGTCATTTAATGTTTCATATGAACATTCAGCAATATACTTCTTTTCTACCCAACCATTATAATTTTCCGCTTGTACAAAATACCATTCATTATCACTACTTACATGATAAATGACAACTCCTTCACCGACATTTAGCGAAGTTTCTTGGAATCTATCCATATCATAGTTATTTGAATAATGATTAGTAGGATAACTTCTCATCCAAGCAAAGTTAGTAATAATACCATATTTTAATTCAACAACATCTGGAATGTTATTTAAATTACGATTATTTAAAATTGTATTTTTTTCATTAGATGATAATGATTGTTTTGTTGAATCATTATATACAGTATATTTATTGATGTTAGAATATTTGGTAATTAAATCATTTACATAAGTTTTAGTTTTAGTACCTGTAATACTAAGAACGTCTACAACTTTTGTTTTTGAATAATTACTAGTGATAGAACTATTATAATTCTTAATTTCTTCTTGATTTAATATAGTTTTATTAATATCATAAGTGTTAGAAATAATTTGTAGCCAATAATCTGCGGTTGATTGACTATATGTAGAACCATTATTAGAATATATTGCTTTAATTGTCATATTAGACGTTACCTTTTTAAATTCTTGATCCCATTTAATAAATGTATGATAAGCCACTGTTGGAACTTCTGGAGCTACAGCAGTTTCATTATGATATACTTCCACTGCTTCTAATAAATTACCATACATATCCATAAAGTTAACAGTATATTTTAGTTTTTCATAAATTGGATAAACATCCATATCATTTTTAACATTTGTTAGGTTTTCATCCCATCTTACAAACGAATAACCTTCTTTAGAAGGTGCTGTAACTGCTATAGCATTTCCTCCATAAATTACAGCTTGTTCATCAAGTAAATTTCCTTCTTCATCAAAGAAATTTACATAACAATAAATCGCTTCATATACCGCATTAATTTCTAAATTCGATGTAATATTATTAAATGTTTTATCCCAACCAATAAAATTATATCCTTCAACAACAGGTGCAAAAGGAGCAGTTGCACTTTGTCCATATTCATAAGATGTTGTAGATAGAATTTCACCATTTATTCCTTTAAAAACAACTTCATACGAACATTTATTTAAAATCGGATAAACTTCTAAATTTTCTTTAACATTATTTATATTTTTATCCCATCCCAAAAATTCATAACCTGGAATATTTAAACCATTTACATATTTAGAATTTTCGTTATAATTAACAATTTCTT
>JAZOLP010000020.1:0-18790 GCA_045653225.1 Bacilli bacterium | reverse complement strand
ATATATTATACCACTTTTAAATTAAATATTCAAGATTTTAATAAGAAAACAAGGTTTAGAACAATTATGCTAAACCTTGTTTAATTTTCATTTATTTTCTTATTTCAATTTTATACATATAAGAAAGTGTATTTAAGATTTTCTTCATTTTTTGATTAATTACATCATCTGTTAAAGTATCAAGAGATTCTAAATTAATTCTTACAGCGACACTCTTCTTACCGCTTTCAATTTTATCACCAATATAAATATCAAACACTGATACTTTCTTGATCATATTCTTATCACAGCGATAAATAGCTTCTACTACATCACCAACTTTAACATCCATATCCATAACAAGTGCTAAGTCACGTTCTACAGATGGAACTTTAGAAATTTGTTTGAATAAAATAACATTTGATTTAATATCAAATAATGGTTGTAATTTAACTTCAAATACATATGTTGGTTCAATATCTTCATTTTTAACTAATGTAGGATGTAATTCTCCGACATAACCAATAACTTCATTGTTAAGTAGGATTTCTGCGCTACGACCAGGATGAAGTTCAGGACATTCCACTGATAAAGGAGCATACTTAACTTTTACGCCCACACGTTCGAACATTACATTTAATAAGCCTTTAACATAGTAAAAATCAACAACTTCTTTTTTACCTTGCCAAATTGTAGATGAATGAACACCTTGTAATGCACCTGCTAATAAATAACTTTCTGTAGGATTTCCTTCTTTTAAACCATATTGTTGTGCAATTTCATAAACACTTAAATTATAGTTTTTACGTGCATTATTATATTTAACAACATCAACTAAACTTGGAACTATACTTCTTCTTAAGATAGAGTGTTCTTCAGTCATTGGATGTAATAATTTAACTGGTTCGAAATCATCATTAAATAAAACTTTACACATATTTGCTAATTTTGGAGAAACAAGTGAATATGAAACAGTTTCAGATAATCCTAAACCTGTTAATGTTTTATTTATAATTTGTCTAATTTTTTGAGGATGAGTAAGTTCTCCTTCAACTGTCATTGATGGTAATGTTTCATTTAGTTTATCATAACCATACATTCTCACAATTTCTTCAACTAAGTCTTGTTTGATTTCAATATCTAAACGACGGTTAGGAACCATAACTTTAATATCTTCACCATTAACTTCAACAGCAAAACATAATTTTTCTAGAATTGTTTTAATTTCTACTGTAGGAATATTAATACCTAAATATTCTTCAACGTATTTTTCAGTTAAATGAATTTCTTTGTCATCAAGATGTTTAATACCTTCATGAACATAACCTTTTAATACCTTACCATCTGCATATTTTTCAAGTAAATAACACGCATAATCTATTGCTTGTAAACTTCTATTTAAATCAACACCACGTTCAAAACGTACACTTGATTCACTTCTTAAACCTAGTCTTGCAGAAGTTTTACGAACAGAAAGTGGTTTAAATACTGCACTTTCTAATACAATATTTTTAGTATCTTCTGTAACTTCAGTAGATTTACCACCCATAACACCAGCAACACATACAGCACGGTTGTTTTCTAAATTATCAGAAATAACGATGTCAGATGAAACTAATGTTCTTTCTAAATCATCAAGTGTTTCAATTACTTCACCATCTAATGCGTTTCTTACAATAATTGTATCCCCAAGTTTATCTTGATCAAATGAATGAAGTGGTTGACCAAATAACATAAGTACAAAGTTAGTGATATCCACTACGTTATTAATTGGTCTTACACCTGCAGCAATTAAATATGATTTCATGAATTGTGGAGAATCTTTAATTACAACATCTTTAACAATTCTAGCATAGTATGAATAACAATCTTCTGTTTCCAGTTTTACACTAATTTCATCACTAGCAAGTTTATCTATTTCTGTAAAATTACATTCTAAATTATTCATTGGAACATTATACATTGCAGAAACATCGTGAGCAACACCAAGCATAGACATTAAATCCATTCTATTTGGTGTTAGTGAAAGTTCGATTAGATAGTCATCGAAACATAAATATTCTAGTGCATCTTGTCCAGGAGTTGCATCTTCACCTAAAACATAAATACCATTTTGATAAATTGCTGGAACAAATTTATTTTCAATTCCAAGTTCTTGAAGTGAACAAATCATACCATTTGATTCAACACCACGAACTTTAGAATTCTTAATTGTACCACCAGGAAGCACTGCACCAGGAAGTGCAACAATTACTTTTAATCCTGCAGCAATATTAGGAGCACCACAAACAATTTGATCAACTTTATCACCAAGATTAACTTGACACACATGTAAATGATCTGAATCTGGATGATCTATACATTCTAATACATGACCTACAACAAGATTTGTTGCTTTAACCATTTTATTAAATGTTTCAACTTCTACAGAATATAAAGACATTTCTTCTGCTAATTTTTCAGGTGAAACATTTAATTTAACTAATTCTTTTAACCAATTATATGAAACTATCATTTTAATTTTCTCCTTTAAATTGTTCTAAGAAACGTACATCGTTTAAATAGAAGTTACGAATATCATCAATTCCATGTCTTAACATTGTTACACGTTCAATACCGATACCAAATGCAAATCCACGATATACTTCTGGATCATAACCTGCTTGTTTTAATACATTTGGATGAACCATACCAGCACCTAATACTTCAATCCAACCTGATTGTTTACACATGCTGCATCCTTTACCACCACATTTAAAACAAGATACATCCACTTCTACAGAAGGTTCTGTAAATGGGAAGTATGATGGTTTGAAACGAATCTTACGTGCATCACCAAACATTTTTTGTACAAATAATTGAAGAGTTCCTTTTAAGTCAGACATAGTAATATGCTTATCAACAACTAATCCTTCAAATTGCATGAATTGATGAGAATGTGTAGCATCATCATCATCACGACGATAAACTTTACCAGGTGCTAAAATTTTAACAGGAGCACCCTTCTTTTCTAATAATGTTCTAACTTGAACTGGAGAAGTTTGTGTACGCATTAAAAGATTTTCTGTAATATAGAATGAATCTTGCATATCACGAGCTGGATGTCCTTTTGGAACGTTTAGCATTTCAAAGTTATATAAATCAACTTCAACTTCTGGTCCTTCTGCAATACTATACCCCATACCCATAAAAATTTCTTGAACTTCTTCAATAGTTCTAGATAAAGGATGTTTAGTACCTACTTTAAATTCTTTACCTGGAAGTGTAACATCAATTGTTTCACTTTTTAGTCTATTATTAATTGCTTCATTTTCAAGATAAGTTCTTCTTTCAGTAACTGCATTTTCAATTCTTACCTTTACTTCATTAGCAAGTTTCCCAATGATTTTTTTATCTTCAATAGATAAAGTAGCCATTGATTTCATGATTTCACCAAGTGGGCTCTTTTTCCCCATATAGAATGCTCTTAAATCATTAAGTTCAACTTGGCTTGCTGCAGCATTAATTTTTGCTACAGCTTCAGTTTCAATATTTAATAATTGTTCTTGAATACTCATTTTTTTCCTCCTAAAAATAAAAAAATGCACCCCTATCTAAGGACGCATATGTTGACGTGGTACCACCTTAGTTTACAGCATAGAAAAATACTGTACACTCTAAAACCTTTAACGCAAGTCATGCGGGCTTGATTAGAACCACTCTTAAGGCGAACACTTCTATAAATCTTTACATTTAAAGCTTTCAGTCTATGGCTTTAATCCCTAATAAGAAAGAATTATATACTTTTCCTTAATCAACGTATTTAATATTCATTACTTTATTATTATAGCATATTTAAAAGACAAAAAGAATGTTTTTGCAATAAAACATTCTTTTTCTATTTTTATTTTTCTACAATTTGGTACATATAATATTGACACCAAGCATCTATTCTCATCAGCTAATCCCTGATTATTTATAATCAAGTCCAAATTTTCTTCTAACCCAAGCTTTATACCAAATGCCCCATTCTCTTAAATTATCATCAGAAAAATCAACAATATTTTCTGTTTTATATTTCAAAATTGAAGAACTACATTGACTGTTTGACAAATTCCATGCTACATAACTAATATTTCTTTTATCTAATACACTATACCACTTTTCAATGTTAGCATAATTAATAGCTCCATCTCCACTACTTTCCATGCCACCATGTTCACTTATAAACACAGGGAATCCTTTATCATATGCATTTTCAACTTGATATGTATTAGGATGATCAGCTGCATAGAAATGATATGTGTACATAATATTAGTATAACCTTCTAATGGACTTTGCATCACGGCATTTAAATTAGAACTCCAATTCGGATTACCTACTAAAATAATAGCATCAGTATTTTTTCTAATTACTGGAATAACTAAATTTGCATAATTTTTACAAGATTGCCAAGTTGTTGCTCCATTTGGTTCATTCATTATTTCATAAATAACATTATTGTAATCTTTTAATTCTTCAGATATTCTACTAAAAAATTCAATTGCTTTATCTTTATGATACATTGGATTTTTATCATTAACATCCTCAGCACCGACCATATGCCAATCAACTATAACATACATATCTAATTGAGTTGCTAATTTAACACCTTCTACTACTTTTTGATATAAAAATTCTTTTTTCGTATCATCTGCTTCACAGTATCCACCTTCCGCAGTAGTTAAAGCCAGTCTTATAACATTTATTCCAAATTCATTATGTAATGAATCAAATGTTTGATAATTTATAAATTGACTAAACCATTGAATTCCATGAGTAGATAAACCAATTAATTGGAATTTATCACCATGTTCATCAGTCAAATCAGGTCCAACAACAGAAAGTTTTCCATGATCTAGATATCCATTATTAGCATATCTAATAACATCTCCTTCAATACCACATTGAACACATTTTGGTACTTTAAGACCAAGACGATTATCTGTTGCGTTAGATAAAATTTCATATTTCATTATATGTTCATTAGTTTTTGGATATATGATAGTATAAGAATAGTCACATTCAGTACAATATTCTTTAAAATAACCATCTTCACTACAAATTTCTTCTTTTTCTTCATTTAAAAGGTTATGTTGTTTTTTCATAGGTCCCATTTCCATAGGTTTTCCACATTCGTTACAAATTTTTGTAGCATAAACTTCCTCTAAACATTTAGTTCCTTCTGGAAAAATCCAAGTACCTTCAATACATTCATGGGGATCAATATTATTATTTTGATTATTTTGCTTACATCCACTAATTATAAATAAACTACAAATTAGAAACAAAAAAATATATTTTTTCATAAATAATCTCCATCCTTTTTTACAGTCATTATAGCATAATTATTATTTGTTATCAAATAAATAATCTATTAAAATAGCTTATAAGAATATCTAATTAGCTACTATAAATTATCTAGGCACATTAAAATTATCTGGTTCATTTACATGTACTTCACTACAAGTATAATTTGGAATAAATTCTTTTTGAACAACATGATGATGAACTACCTCAGTATGATAATTATGAACATATGGTTGTTTGATCACGTGATATTGATTAATGACTTGTTTAGAACAAGTAACAATTGGTGGACATTCTTTATAAATTGTTGGACACATTGGTTGTTGAATATTGTTACAACCACATTGTTGTTGGTTATTCACATTATTATTTTGTTCTACATTTCCCATATAATTCATGTTATTAATAAAAGGATTTTGAAATTGATTCACAAGCATTCACCTCCTATTCATTTTTAGTATATGATTAATTTTAAATATTGTATAAATATGTGCCTAATTTTTACAAATTAATATTAAATAAAGTTATATAATTATTATATATAAAAAAGGAGTAACTTATATGAATTTAACACCTATTGTGATTGAACAAACTGGTAGAGGAGAAAGAAGTTATGATATATACTCTAGATTATTACAAGATCGAATAATTATGTTATTTGGAGAAATTAACGATGCTACAAGTGCAAGTATAATATCTCAATTACTATTCTTATCATCAATGGATGAGAAAAAAGAAATTTTTATATATATTAACTCACCAGGTGGTAGTGTAACTTCTGGACTATCTATTTATGATACTATTAAATATATTAAACCAACTGTTATTACAATTGGAATGGGACTTTGTGCTAGTATGGGGGCTTTCTTGTTATCATGTGGTGATAAAAGATATGCACTAGAAAACACTAAAATAATGATTCACCAACCTCTAGGTGGGGCAAAAGGTCAAGCAACTGATATCATGATTGTTGCAGAAGAAATTGTAAGAACGAAAAAGAAAATAAATGAAATTCTATCTATAAACACTAAACAACCTTTAAATGTTATAGAACAAGATACAGAAAGAGATTTCTACATGGATGCAGATAAAGCATTAAAATATGGTATTATAGATGAAATAATAAAAAACAAAAAAAAGTGTTAATTATAACACTTTTTTGTTTATATTATTTTTTTATCCAATTAGGATAAGTATTAAACACTAATAATTCCTTAGTAATAGGATGAACAAATTCTAAATGATAACTATGTAGATGTAAAATTCCATCAGGAGTTTCTTCACCATATAACATATCACCAACAATAGGAGCATCTTTACTTAAAAAATGAAGTCTTAATTGATGAGTCTTTCCAGTACATAATAGTGCTTCTATAAAAGAATGATTATTTTCTTGATATAAAGTTTTATAAACGGTTTTACTATTAATAAATTCTGTTGTTGTATAACGTTTAATTACACTTGATGGATCTTTTTCAATTCCTAATTCAATAATACCTTCAACTGGATCTACTATTTTTGATGTTTCTAATAAATATTTTTTTGTTATTGAAGAATTTTGAAGTAGAGTAGTCATATATGATGTTTTCGCAAGCATTATTAAACCAGATGTAGGTGCATCTAGTCTTGATACAAAATGAATATTTGCTAAAATTCCATTTCTTTTATAATAAGACATAACATAGTTTGCTAACGAATTAGTAAAATGTTCTTTAGTTGGAATTGTTGCGATATTAGCTTCTTTATTTATGATTAATAAATATGAATCTTCATATACAATTTCAAAATCTCCAAGAGTAGAAACAATATTTTCTCCTTGATCACTTGCTGGCATAACTACTTCTAGTAAATCGCCTGGTTTTAATAAGAAATGATTATCAACAATTTGATCATTTACTAAATACTGACCATTACCACTTCTTATTTCTTTAAAAACGTGATCTGGTATACCTTTTTTTATTAAATATCTTTTTATACGATATCCGCTTTCTTCAACATTAAATCTTACTATCATATTACCACTTTTTATGATTTAAAGTAACTTCACTTTCAAGAGGATCAGCAAGATTACTCTTATCTTCACCTAAAGTTAAATCTAATTTTTCAATTGTAGTTTTAATAGAAGTCATTTCTTCATCTAACTTTTCTGCTGCTTTAGCTGCGGCTGTTAATCTTTCTTTTAATTCTAATGGTATTTTCTTTTGATATTTATATTTTAAAGAATGTTCAATACTAGCCCAAAAATGCATTGCATGAGTTCTAATTTGAAATTCCAATAAAACAGGCATTGCTCCATTTATTGTTTCAACAATATATCTTGCAATAATATGATAACTTCTATAACCACTAGGTTTAACATTTTTTATATAATCTCTTACTTCTAAAACTTCTAGGTCTCTTCTTTGTTTTACAAGTTCTGCAACTTTATAAACATCATCAATATATTTACAAGTAATTCTTATTCCAGCAATATCATGTACTTTTTCATCTATTAATTCTTTAGGAACACTCATTCTTCTTGCTTTATCCAAAATACCTTGAGGGCTTTTTACACGTCCAGATACAATTTCAATAGGACAATACAAATTTGCTTTATGGTATTGATTTTTAATACCTTGAATCTTTAAAATAAAATCTTCAACAGCAAGTTCATAAGGTTGTAAAAATATATCCCAATTAAATAATTCATTCATTTCTATCATTTTTATCACCTTACATATTATAACATATTTTGAGTATTTTAGTAATTAAATAAATAAAATAAAAAAAAGTGAATAAAAAACTTGCATTTTAAATTTTTTTGTGTATAATATCAATGAAAAAAGAAATAATACTTTTTAGGAGACTTTATTATGGCAAAAGAGATCACAGCAGAATTTAAAACATTATTAACTAAACAAGAATACGATCGTATTTATGAGACAATTAAAAATCATCCTGGTAATCTACAAACAAATTATTACTTTGATACAAAACGTTTCACTTTAAAAGCTACAGATGCAGTATTAAGAGTTAAACATCGTGATAGTTATATTTTAACTTTAGAAAGAAAAAAAGGATATAATTTTATTAGAATTGATGAAGATATTACTGAAGAACAATTTAAGGATTTAGTTGAAAATGGTAACATCCCAAGTGAAAAGATTGCACAAGAAGTAAATGATATTATCAAAGGTCAAAAAATCTTAAATTTTATGAATCTTGCAACATATCGTATCTCAGTTCCTTATAAAAAAGGAAAACTTTCATTAGACCGCTGTGAATATGTAAACTCTGTAGATTATGAATTAGAGTATGAAGTTCCTAATCGAAATACAGGAAAACTAGAATTTATTCAAATAATTAAAGACTATAATATTGCCTACAAAAAAAGTCAAGTTAAACTAAAAAGAGCATATGATGCTTTAAGAAAAACACTATAAATAAAATAATAAAAAGGGAAGCTTAAGCTTCCCTTTTATTCTTCATCATCCTCGAAATCTTCATCCATATCCATTAGTCTAGTAGCTTTTAAGATATTTTCATTATGACGAAGTTCTTTTGGTAAAAAGATTGTAATATCTTCATTATTATAACCAACTTGAAGTTCACTTTCATTAATGATAATAGGTCTTTTTAAAACACTTGGATTTTCGATTATGAATTCAATAAGTGCTCCAACACTCATGCTGTCTGGATCAAGTTTCTTTTCTTTAAAAACTTTAGATCTAGTAGAAATAATGTCATCAAAGCCATTTTCGCTATTAGCTAACATTCTATAAATATCATCTTTAGAAAGTTTAATACTAAAAATATTTTTTTCAGAATATGGAATGTTATATTGATCAAACCATTTTTTAGCTTTTCTACAAGACGCACAACTTGGAGTTGTATAAATTTGTATCATTTCTTTCCCACCTTAACATAAATGTTAATTTATTTTACCACATTTTTATGAAAAAGTCAAGGTCAATTTTCAATATTTTTCATTTCTTTTTGTTGAATTATGTTTTTTCAAAAAAAGTATTGGTTTTTTTATCATTTGATTATTTCCTATAAATAATAAAACTCCTGCAACAATGCAGGAGTTTTAAATTTTAAAATATAGAACCCATATTTGAACTTATAGCACTAAATAAGATGCCTAAAAGAATAAACGCAGCTCCCACAACAGCAACAAACCAAATTTTGATATTGCCTCTTTCACTTTCTTTTCTTTGTTTATAATCAATGAAAGATTCATGATTTTTATTTTTTGAAAATGATTTAAGAAGGATTCCAACGCCATATGCAAGTAAGTCAAAGAAACCTTCTCCACTAATAAGGACTAAAGCTCCAAGACCTCCAACTATAACTCCTGAAACAAAACAACCATCTGATATAGCAATAAGATATTCTTTTGGTAATTTTTCATCAGACGCAAATGCTTTCATTTCATAAATTACTATTAAAGCAGCAAGCACAAGACATATAGTAGTTGTTACAATATAATGAATTGGTCTGTTATATGTTTTAGATGAATCATAATATTCATTTTTATTGTTCATTATTTAATTCCTTTAAATAAGCTTCTAATTCAGCTTTATTACAATTTACAAAGTGACCTGGTTTAATTTCAACTAATGTAGGTTTATCAACACTATAATCATGAGCAGCAAGTGGATTATAAGAAATTCTTACACGTTTTTTCTCATACTCAGGGTCAGGTTGAGGAATAGCTGATAATAAAGATTTTGTATAAGGGTGTAGAGGATGAGCAAATAATTCTTCACTAGTTGTAAGTTCTACAATCTTACCAAAATACATTACTGCAATACGATCACTGAAATATTTAACAACTGATAAGTTATGAGCAATGAAGATAATAGTTAATCCCATCTTTTCACGAAGTTCATTTAATAAGTTAATTACTTGAGCTTGAACAGAAACGTCTAACGCAGAAACTGGTTCATCAGCAATAATTAATTCAGGTTCCATAATAATTGCACGAGCAATACCAATTCTTTGACGTTGACCACCTGAGAATTCATGAGGGTAACGGTTAGCATGTTCACGAACTAAACCAACTAATTCTAGAACTTCATAAACACGATTATTAATATATTCTTTATCTTTAATTCCTCTAATACGTAAACCTTCAGCGATAATTTCACGAACTGTCATACGAGGGTCAAGCGATGCAATAGGATCTTGGAAAATCATTTGCATCTTAGTCATTAATGTAGTCTTTTTAGCAATGCGAATTTCATTTTTCATTTTAAATTTTGTTTGTGCAATGATTGATTTATTTGCTTCACTACCAACAACATTAACATTTGAAAGTAATTCAGTTAATTCATTAATTTCATCAACTGAGCCATTATTTTGTTTAAGATATTGAATTTTATCTTTTAAGTTTGCAATAATATTATCAACATGTTCTCCATGACCATTGTTTAAATCTTTAAGAACTTCGTTATAATATTTTGTTAATTCTTCAACTTTTTGTTTTGAATAATTTTTGATACCATTTTTATTATCATAATTAGCTAACTTAATTTTTTCTCTTTGTTCAGCTACTACTTTGTCGCATTCTGCTTCTAATTCATGGATTTGATCCATATATTTTTTAGTAATAGTTTCACCATTTTGAGGGTTAGCATCAATAGCATCTTTCATTTCAATTGTAAGTTTTTCAATGGCTGCTTTTGTTTTAATTCTTTTATATTTAATTTCTTTACGATTCCATCTAGTACCTGCAGAAATACGTTGACCTTTGAAGAAGATATCTCCAGATGTAATATCGTATAATCTAATAATCGAACGACCTGTTGTTGTTTTACCACAACCAGATTCACCTACAATACCAAAAACTTCGCCTTTATAAACATCAAAACTAACATCATTAACTGCTTTAAGTTTTGCGTGTCCCATCTTAAAGAATTGTTTAAGATGCTTAACTCGTAAAATAACTTCTCTATTTTCCATTATTCAGCATCTCCTTTCAAATTCTTAAGTCTTTCAATACGATCTAGGATTGCTTGAGGAGGAGTTACTTTAGGAGCATCTGGGTGTAATAACCAAGTTGCTGCATAATGTCCATCGTTAACTTTGAACATTGGAGGTTGTTCCTCAAAGTCAATTTCCATTGCGTATTTATTTCTTTCAGCAAAAGCATCACCAATTGGTGGATAAATCATGTTTGGTGGAGTACCTGGAATAGCATCAAGTTTACCATTAGTATCTAAGTCTGGAATTGATGATAATAATGCCCAAGTATATGGATGAGCAGGTTCATAGAAAATATCATTTACTGAACCATATTCAACAATCTTACCAGCATACATTACTGCTACATGGTCAGCCATATTAGCAACTACACCTAAGTCATGTGTAATAAAGATAATTGATAATTGTCTTTCACGTTTTAATTTGTTAATTAATTCAAGAATATTAGCTTGAATAGTAACGTCTAACGCAGTTGTAGGTTCATCACAAATTAAAATATCTGGATTAGATACAAGCGCTATAGCAATAACGATACGTTGTCTCATACCACCTGAGAATTGGAATGGATATTGATAGTAACGTTTTCTAGCCTCAGGAATACCTACTTCTTCCATAACTTTAATAGCACGTTGTTTTGCCATTTGTTTTGTAACTTTATGAACAACACCTGAAGCATTTTCTTTTAAGAATTCAATTAAATTGATTACTTCTTCATCATAATCATGTGATTTTAAAGCACTAATCTTATTTTCAAAGTGTTCAATTAAATTAACTATTAATTTAACAATAGCTTTTTTAGTTGCTTCAAAATCTACAATTGAAGGTGGAACAGGTTTCCATTCAGGAACTTTACCACTTTCAATAATTTTATTTATTTTTAAAGTCTCTTTCTCAAATCGTTTTTGTTCTTTTTCATTTTTAACTTGTCCAATAAAATAACGATTTACTAAACCATTTATTGAACCAGCAAATGTATATTCAATACTATCTTTCTTTAATTCTAATTTATTAATTGCACCATTAACTGCAGAACATAATTCTTTCGTAACAATTTTTGTATTTCCTTTTTCTAATTCTTTAGTTTGGAAGAAAGAAATATAAGATTTAAGTGTTTCAATAGCTTTTACTTTTTTAACATTATATTCTTTTGCAGCATGAATTAAAGCACGTTTTGCATAATTTTTAAATGTCTTATTAAAATTATTTTCAAAATAATTTTCTAAGAATTCATTTAATTCTTTAACTGGATATTCTGGTAATTCGTTTTCGCTAAATGTTAAATAATAACCCATTGCGAAGAAATTAGGCATAGGTTTAGCAACAGCTTCCTTAATTAATTTTTCGATATTATTTAATGTTTCTAAAATTTTAACATTTGACTTTGTATCATTGTATTCATCAAAATCTTCATTTAATTTTTCAGAAATAGATACTAATAAATCACCATTTGGAATAACATAAGGATTTTGTGCACTAATAATATTTTCATTTAATTCTTTAATTTTACGTTTAGAATCATTAAAAGCATTCTTTTCAATTTCAAAACTATATGCTGGAATTAGATCTAGTAATAATGTACAAGCTTCAAAAGCTTTATTATATTGTTCTTCTAATTCAATATGTTTTTCTTCGAATTTGTTAAAGTTAGTACACAATTCTTTTGAATAATTAGCTGATTCTTCGTTTTCAGATGAATCAATCATGTGTTCTAATAATAAATCTAGTTTAGAATTAAATAATCTACGACATTCTTTTTGTTTTGCTTTTCCTTTAAGGATCATTGCTTCAGTTAATTGTTTACCAATTTTAACAATTGGATTTAAACTTGACATTGGATCTTGGAAAATCATTGAAATTTTATTCCCACGTAATTTATGGAAATCTTCTTCGCTAATTTTGATTAAATCTTGTCCATCATAAATGATTTCTCCGCCTTCAACAATCGAGTTACCAGCTAAGATACCCATGATTGCTTTTGAAGTAACTGATTTACCAGAACCAGATTCACCTACGATTGCAAGAGTTTCACCTTTATATAAATCAAAACTAATATCACGTACTGCTTGAACTTTACCAGCTGATGTTTTAAATGATATTGTTAAATTTTTAACTTCTAATTTCTTTTCCATATTATTCATCAGCTCCTCTCAATGAAGGGTTAAACGCATCACGTAAACCATTACCAAATAAGTTAAACGAAATCATTAATAATGCGATAAATACAGTAGGGAACATTAAGATATGTGGATAAGAATTTACAAACTTAGATCCGTTTGATAATAATGTACCAACACTTGTTAATCCTGAAGTTTCAAGGTCAATGATATGTAAGAATGATAGCATTGATTCAGTAAATACTACACCAGGAATTGATAAGATTGAACCAGTTATAATAGTTCCAATCGCATTAGGGAAGATATGTTTAAACATAATTCTGAAGTCTTTAGCACCTAAAGTTCTTGAAGATAAGATATATTCTTGACCTTTAAAACGATAGAATTGCATACGAACACGACCAGCCATACCAAGCCATCCCGTTAAAACAAAGGCAAATAGTAATGAAGGAAGTGTACCAACTTTTGCAGCTAAGTGTAAGTTAAATAATGTAGCTACTACAATGAATGGAACACCAGATAAGATTTCAGCAAAACGTTCCATAATTAAGTCAATAGTACCACCATAGTAACCTTCAATCGCACCATAAATAGCACCAATAGTAAGGTTAATAGCTGAAATACAAATAGCTAAAATAAATGATAATCTAGCACCTGTACCAAGTAATGTGAATAAATCTTTACCACTATCATTTGAACCAAACCAGTATTCTGCATAGAAACCAGTTTTAGTATTAAATTCAAACATGTCTAATATTGCTTTATATTCTTCTTCAGTAGTTGCACTTGCTATTGCAGCATCAACAGTTTCTTTTGAAGCACCGTCAACATATCTCATATAAGTTTTTAAGAATTTGTAATATTCTTTATATAAAATTCTAACTTTGTAACCAGTTTGATTTTTGACAGCATATTGATAATAACAGTTTTCTGTTTCAACTGTAGAAACAGTTTTTGTGCTTTCATTATAAACATATTTAACATATTTATATGAACCATCATCACCATCAATTCTAGAACCATAGTAGTTTGAATCTACTGCTTTAGTAGTTCCTAAATAAGCTGGATCATAAACACCTTCTTGTTTTAATGTACCAAATTCTTCACGATAAGGTTGTCCAAGACTTTCAGCTTTTAAAATACTAGTAATTTCTTTTTCAGAAATATGATACCAAACATTAGCATCATTAACAGATTCATGATATTGTGCTAATGGGAAGAAAACTTGAACATTTGCAGCTTCTTGATATGCTTGAAGTAAGAAATAATCATGAGCATCAAGGTTTTTATAAATGAACCCAACTTTGTTATAAGAATCTAAATCAAGGTCATATTGTTTAACTAAAACTTCCTTACCTTTAATGTTTTGAATTACTTCTTTTACCTTCTTAACTTTCTTAATAGCTTTATAACCAACATTATCTGCATTAGAATTTACTTCTAAACCAATACCACTAAATTTATCATATTGCATTTGGTTAACATTCTTTTCAACTCTTGTACCATCCCAACCAAGCCATTCGAAAGCTGAAGCTTTTGGAAGAGCCTTATTGTAATAACCATCAATTTCTGTTGATTCATATTTAGAAACCATTGGAGCAATTAAAGCAAATAATAATAAGATAACAATAATAATTGCAGCAACTACAGATGATTTATTTTTCTTAAATCTAGTAAATGCATCTTTTAAATAGCTAACAGGTTTAGTGTCAAATTTAACGTCTGAAATTTTTGCATCTTGTTGTACTAATCTAAATTTTTCAGGTGCAATTTGTTTGTATTTATTTTCATCATTCATCATTTCTTTGAACCTACCCTTATTCTTGGATCAATAAATCCATAACTAATGTCAATAACAATACCCGCAAGTAAACCGATCGCAGTATAGATAATTGTATCAGCCATAAAGAAGTTATAGTCTCTTTGGTTAATAGCTAATACATATAATTTACCAATACCAGGAATACCGAAGATTTGTTCGATAATTAAAGAACCACTTAAAACACCAATAAATTCACCAATAATCATTGGTAAAATAACAACCATCGCATTTTTCATAGCATGACGAGTAGTAGCTTGAGTTTTAGTTAGACCTTTTGTACGCGCAAGTAGCATGTATTCACCAGTTAGTACTTCTGATAATTCAGCACGCGTATATCTTGTTAACCCCGCAATAGAACCAAACGCAAGAGAAATTACTGCTGGAAGCATTGATTTGAACATTGCAAAACTAATAAATTTAGTATTTTCAAGCGATTGAATTTGTAAAGGGAACCAACCTAATTTATAACATAAGAAATATTGTACTAAGAACGCATACACATATGCAGGAACCGATACCACAACGATAACACCAGTTGAGATAAAATGGTCAATCCATTTATTTTTCTTTAATGCAGCAATAATACCAAATAATAAACCTAGTGGAATTGAAACTAATATAGAATATAAGTTTACAACGATTGAATATGGAAGTTTATTAATAATAGTTTCTAATACTAATGTATTTTTATAAATTCTTGTACCCATTCCAAAGTATCCATAAATGAAGATATTACCAAAATAACGAATGTATTGTTGGAAAATAGAGTCATTTAAACCAAGAGCATCATTTTTACTAATTTGAAGTTCTGGGTCAATACCGATACCTTTTAAAATAGGTGCATCAGGAAGTAAGTGCATTAAAACAAAACAAATAGAGCATATAACAGTAAGTGTAAAGATCATTAACAATAATCTTTTTAAAACATATTTTAACATCTATTATTTTCTCCTTTTTTTGTTTTTCAAAAAATTGGGGGAACCCATTTTGAGTCCCCCAAAAATCAACTAAGTTAATCTTAGTAAGTTAGACCGCCTGCTCTATAAGTTTCCCAAGCTTCGTCTGTGTAGTTATAAGTAATGTGTCTTAAACCACCAAATCCAATTAAGTTAACATATGTATCAGTACCATAGTTAATCTTTTGTGAATGTAGAGAAGCAGCTTGACGATAGTATAGAGGAATAGCACAGTATTCAGCTAAGTATGCTTCTTCACAAGCTGCTAAAATAACAACTTTTTCAGCTACAGTGTAGTCACTATTTTTGCCTAAAGCTTCAATAGTAGCAGTACCATTTAGCCAATCAGCCCATTTCTTAATTGAGTAAGTGTATTCTTGACCTTTAACTTCTACAGTAACATTATATTTATCAGTATCGAAACCGATTTCCATTTGGTTACCATTACCTTCGTGATCATCACAGTAGATTTGTGCCATAGTAGTTAATGTACCATAAGTAGCACCACCCCATGTAGAGAAGATAACGTCAGTGTTACCAGCATATAATGAGTTATAATAGTCAGCATCAGCAAACATTTCAAGTTCAATCTTACCTTCTAATGATGTACCAACAACAGCTTCATTTAATTGAGCTTTAACGTATTCATACATTTGATTGTAGATTGTATCAGATGAGTAAACTGAGAATCTGATTTTGATGATTTCGCCATCAGTATATAAACCATTTGCAACAGCATAATCATAAGCAGCTTGCATCTTTTCTTTAGCTTTAGCCATATCGAAACCAGTAATAGCTTTGTAAGCTTCATCTAATGTAGCATAGTCTTTACCTTCACCGTATTCAATACCATATAGGTTAACTAGAGCTTGTTTAGCAGCATCAGAGTTACGGTAAGTAGATTCAGTACCATCTTCATTAATTACTTGATACATATAGTTGAATAATGCATAACCAGGAGCAGCAGCAGCTGTAAATGCAGTAGTGAAATATTCTCTGTCTAAGCATAATGAGAATGCTTCACGGAATTCTTTAACAGTTAAGATTCTCTTATTAACGCCTTCAGATTCTCTAGCAACTAGTGTATCTAATTTAGTGTTAATAGTGAATTTAGTTGTATATGATTCTGGAGTGTAAACTAAGTATTCAGAACCACCATAAGTTTTGATATCTTCTGAATCCATACCAACAGCATCGATTTCACCGTTTAAGAATGCAAGTAATGCAGTCTTATGTTCTTCGATAACTTGACATGAGATAACGTCAGTTTGATATTGACCTTCATGTTTACCATCATAGTAACCATACCAGTTTTTGTTACGAACGAATGTAATTTGTTTGTCAGCTTCAAAGTAGCTTAATGTATAAGGACCATAAGAGATAGAAGTAGACTTAGAAGTCATGTAGTTGTTCTTTCTTCCTTCTGGTGTATCTTGCCAACAAGATTCGTATAATTCTTCATTAATTAACCAAGTACTTGATAAGTAGTAAGGTAAGTAGAAGTTAGGATTTTGTAATTCGTTTTCAATAACGATTACTAATGTATAATCATCAACAGCGATTAAACCAACTTCTTCGAATGCTAAACCTTTATATTGGTTAGGAACATAAATTTGCATGCATGTATGATAATCACCACCAACTTCTAGATAGCCTTGGTAAGCAGCAAAGATATCAGCAGCAGAAATCCAGTCACCAGCAGCACCTTCTTCAACAGCATAGTCACGGATTTTAACAGTAGAAGTAACAGGAACTAAAGCACCATCTTTTTGAGCATCAGCAATTTCAGTTTCAGCATCTTTAGCGTTAATACCCCAGAAGTATTCAACGTCTAGGTAAACTGTAACACCTGCATCAATAGCAGCTTGAACTGATTCATAGCCTAAAACAGCTGGAGTTTCATAAACACCATCTTGTGTGCTATATAAATAGTTTTTAGCGTTAACAACTGAGAAGTCACCACCATAGTAAGAGTCAGCACGACGGTTAAGTTGTACTGGATCTAATTGTTGTTTCATTGAATAGATATAATCTTCAGCAGTGATAGGTTCACCATTTTCCCATTGTGCATCTTTGTTTAGTGGGATAGACCAAGCTTTACCTTTTTCACCAGCTGCAATACCATATTGACCAACGTATTGAGCAGTAACGTCTGTTGGAAGTGCAGAAGCCATTTCAGGAACAACTTCCCAACCATCACCATCTTCATTTAATTGATAATCATAGAAACCAGCAGATAAATAACTTAAAACATAGCTATCATCATTAGTTTCCCATGAAAGTGGGTTCCAGTTCATAGATGTAGTACCACCAATGAAATCATTGTAAGTATAGTTACCATCTAATTCGAACCATTCTTTATCGTCATCGCCATTATTTTGATTGTTATTGTTACAGCTAGCAACAGCTACAACGAAACCAAGACATAAAGCGAATAATAAAATTTTCTTCATATTAATTTTCCTCCTTTATTTAATATTAATAATATAAAAAAAACAAAAACTAACTAAAGAGACCAATAATTAATTAGTTTGTACAAACATTATACCAAAATCTTTTTTTATATTCAATATAAATACTTATTTTTTGCAAAGAAAACGTTTTCTTTTTAATTTTTTATTTT
>JAZOLP010000019.1:0-9953 GCA_045653225.1 Bacilli bacterium | reverse complement strand
ATATATAAAGAATCTATTTTATTAACAGAAACTGAAATATTAGATAATTATGAAATTTCTATTTTTATGTTAAAAGATTTAGTTAAAAAAGGTTTTTTAGATGTTAAAAAAGAAAGAACTTTAAGAATTAAAAAACATGATATTTCTGGCTATGATGAATTAAATTTTAATGATAATGAATTAGTATTAACTACTAAAGAAAGATTAATGAAAGATTCAAAGACACCATTTTTATATATTCCTTCATCTAAAAGAGAAAAAGAAGAAGTAATGTTGCTTTTAATTAAAGAAATGGTATCAAATGAAAAAAATACAGTTGTATTGTGTCCAGATATTTTAAGTAGTGTTAAATATGCGAGTTTAATTAGAAAAACGCTTGGATTAAGTGTTGCTTGTATTAATTCTAGATTATATTCTGGAGAATATTTAGATTACTATACTGAAATTTTGAATAATAATTATCAAGTTATTGTTACTACACCAAAGGGAGCTTTTTTACCTTATCAAAATGTAGGAATGTATTTTATGATGGAAGAAGAAAGTGACAATTATTATAACGATCAAAGTCCTAGATATGATTTGCATAAAGTATTGTATTTTTTAAGTCAACATACAGATGCTTTATTTATTATGGAATCTATTTCGCCGGCTGTATCTGATTATTGTTATGCGCTAAAAGGAATTTACAAAATTATTGATAATAGTAATGTTAAGGAAAATGCTTGTGTTGAAGTAGTAAATATGACTGATGAATTAAAACAAGGTAATAATACGTACTTATCAAAACGATTGAAAAATGCACTTATTAAAACAAAATCAAACAATTTACAATCGTTACTAATTGTTAATAATAAAGGATATAGTAACTATGTATTGTGTCCTAGTTGTGGTGATGTTCCTAAATGTCAAAATTGTGAAATTAGCTTAAATTATAATGAAAATAAAGAAATGTTAATTTGTCCAGCTTGTGGATATCGTAAAAATTTTATAAAAAAATGTGAAAAATGTGATAATTTAAATTTAAGATTTGGTGGAATTGGTATTGAAAGTGTCAATGAATTACTAGAAAAAACTTTTTCTGACTTTCGTACTTTATGTATCAAAGATAATAATAATTTTGATGAATTTAGTCTTCAAATGAGTTTAATGGAAGATAAAAAAGTTGATATTATTATTACTACTGAAACATATGCAAAAAGCATTGTTAAAAATCATATTGGTCTTGTTGGTATCATTAACTTTGATTCGGTAATTAAAACACCTAGTTATGATGCTGCAAGTAGAGCTTATAATTTACTTGTTTATAGTGGTGAATGTTTAAATGGTTATGATGGTAAAATGATTGTTCAAACTACATATGTTGATCATCCTTCATTAGAACATTATATTACTGGTGATTATAAAGCTTTCATGAAAACAGAAATAATAAACCGTAAACTTATGCATAATGAACCATTCTATCATATAAATAGAATTATTGTTAAAACATCATACGAAGAAATGTTTGTAGTATCTAATAATATAAAGAAAGTGTTAAAAGAACTTTGTAATAAATTATTTATTATAGGGCCTACATATTCTAAACAATATGGCGGCTGTGTACTTATTGTTAAGCACAATTATCCGAAGATAAATGATATTTATAAAGCAATTTACGATCGTTATCAAAATAGTCAAATTACAATTATTTTTGATAAATATCCAAGAAAATTATAGGTGAATAAAATGTTGAAAATTATTTTTATGGGAACTCCTGAATTTAGTGTTCCTATTCTAGATGCGTTAAATAAAACGTATAATGTGGTTGCTGTTGTAACTCAACCTGATAAAGAAGTGGGGCGTCATCGTATTTTGACTCCTACTCCAGTAAAGAAATATGCTGTTGAAAATAATTTACCAGTCTTTCAACCAGAACATATTAAAGAAGAATATGAAAATTTAATTTCTTTAAATGCTGATTTAATTGTTACTGCAGCATATGGTCAATTTGTAGGTACAAAGTTATTGTATAGCCCTAAATATAAAGCTATTAATTGTCATGCATCACTACTTCCTAAATATCGTGGAGGTGCTCCGATTCATCAATCGATTAAAGATGGTTGTGAATATACTGGTGTGTCTATTATGTATATGGAAAAAAAGATGGATGCTGGAGATATTTTAAATACAGTTAAAGTTAAGATAGAAGATGAAGACAATTGTGGAACTATGTTTGAAAAACTAAGCTATGCTGCTAGGGATTTATTAATGGAAACTATTCCTTTATTAATAGATGGAAAAATTAATCCAGTAAAACAAGATGAAAATGAAGCGAGTTTTGCTTATAACATAACTAATGAAGAGAAAATTTTGAATTTCGAATTACCTGCAAGAGCTGTTTTTAATCATATTAGAGCATATAATCCTAATCCAATTGCCTATTTTGAATTAAAAACTGATCAAATAAAAGTTTTTGATTCAAAAGTTATTGATGAAAAAACTGATGAACTTCCTGGTGCAATTTTACTACATAAAAAGAATCGTTTACTTATTGCATGTGGTGAAGGAACTGTATTAGAGTTGTTAACTATTCAACCGGCAGGTAAAAAAATGATGAAAGCATCTGATTTTATAAACGGTGGACTAAGAAAATATTTATAGGAGAATAAAATGGAACCTAAACTATATTATTCAAGAGATGAAATGAAAAGAATAAATATTGAAAAATTAGAAGAAAGAGGTGTTTCGGTTTTAGAAATAGCTCAAATAGCTTACAATCAACAACTTAGATATAACAAAAATATTGATATTAATGAATGTATATTAAGTGTAGAAAAAATATTATCATTGCGTGATACATTCCATTTATTACAATTAGGTGCTGAAATTGATAGGTTAGCTGAAGAAGGATTATTTAAAGGTCCTATTCAAGACATTATTCAAAATGACCTAGGTGTTTTTGGAGTTGATGAAATTTTTGGTTTAGACATTGCTAGATTATATGGAGCTATTGGTCAAACTAATTTTGGAGATATTGATGTTAATAAACCTGGTATTGTAAAAATATTAAATGATTCTGGAAAACCTGGTAAACCTAGTTGTCATACTTTTTTAGATGATATTGTTGGTGCTATTGCTGCAGCAGCTGCAACTAGAGTATCTCAAATTATATCAGAAGAAAACGCAAAAGGTGACAATTAATATGGAATCGATTAAAAAGCTGTTAAAAATAGGAAATGGACCTTCAAGTTCTCATACTATGGGACCAGCAGCCGCTGCGCTTAAGTTTTTAGAAGAAACAAAAGATGCTGATAGTTATGTTGTAAAATTATATGGCAGCTTAGCGGCAACAGGAAAAGGACATTTAACTGATGAAATCATTTTAAAAATATTGGGAAGAGAACGTACTAAAGTAGTATTCAAACCTGAAGTTGTTTATAAATATCATCCTAATGGAGTAAAATTTGAAGCGTATAAAGATAAAGAAAGAATTCATAAATGGCTTGTGTTTAGTGTTGGTGGGGGTAGTTTAAAAGAATTAGATGAATCTCGCGATGAATTCAGTGATGAAACTTATTCACATAAATCAATGGAAGAAATAATTGAATATTGTGAAAATAATAATTTAAATCTTTATCAATATGTTATTAAACACGAAGAACCGGATTTTATTGATTATTTAAAAGATATTTTAAATGCGATGTTTAATGCTATTAATAGGGGTTTATATACTAATGGTGTATTACCTGGCGGATTAAATGTAGAAAGAAAGTCTGCTAGTGTTTATAGTGAATATTTGAAATATCCATCTCACGAAACACTAGTTTATGCAGCAGCTTTAGGTGTTGCTGAAGAAAATGCAAGTGGTGGTGTAATTGTTACAGCTCCAACATGTGGTGCATCTGGTGTTGTACCTGCTGTTCTTTATGCAGAAAAAATTAGAAATCATGTTTCTGAAACAAAAATATTAGAAGCTCTATGTGTTGCTGGTATTATAGGAAATTTGGTTAAAACTAATGGTTCAATTTCTGGCGCTGAAGTTGGATGTCAAGGCGAGGTTGGTGTTGCTTGTGCAATGGCTGCAGCTGCACTTACTTATATCAAAGGTGGAACAATTCGTGAAATTGAATATTCTGCAGAGATTGGGTTAGAACATCATTTAGGAATGACTTGTGATCCAATTGATGGATTAGTTCAAATACCTTGTATTGAAAGAAATGCTATGGCTGCTATGCAAGCGTATAATTGTGCGAATTATGCAATTTTAACAAAAGGAGTTCACAGAATTACGTTTGATGATGCTATTGAAGTAATGGAACAAACTGGAAGAGATTTACGAGAAGAATACCGAGAAACTTCAAGAGGTGGTCTTGCGTATAATAGAAAGAGGAATTAATGGAAAATAAAGTTATAAAAGAAAAATATATAGAAAAAGGGGAAAGATTTAAAGTACAGTTTTCTGGTTATACTCATGAAGGTTTGGCAATCGCTAAAATTGATGGGAAAGATAGAAAAGGCAATGAATATATTAATTTCCCTTTATTTGTATTTGGAGCTTTAGATAAAGAGCAAGGTTTTGTAGAAATAACAAAGATGTCTAAAACTTATGCTTACGCAACAATGCTTAGGTTATTTGATGAAAATCATTCTGAATATCGTAATAAGCCGATTTGTCCAAAATATTCTGAATGCGGTGGTTGTAATATAATGCATATGACTTATAAAGGACAATTGTCTTTTAAGGAACAAATGGTAAAAGATACATTAAAAAAATTAGGTGGTTTTGATAATCTTGAAATAGAACCGATTGAAGGTATGAGTGGAAAAAACTTATATTATCGAAATAAAGTTCAAGTTCCAGTTGGTTGTGTGAAAAATAAAACTATTTGTGGTTTTTATAAAAGAGAAACTCATGATATTATTCCATTAGATGAATGTTTTATTCAAACAAATTATTCTACTGAAATTGTTAAATTTACGAAAAATGTTTTATGTGAGTTCGGAGCAACAGGTTATAACGAAAAAGTAGATAAAGGTGATTTAAGACATATTTTGGTTAGAAAAAATCATTCGGAAACTGAGTATATGATTGTTTTGATTGTTAAGTCACTTAATTTTATGAAAGAAAGTGATTTGAATAATGCAATTAGTAAAATTGTAAAACGTTATCCAAATGTTGTTTCGTTTATTTTAAATTTGAATGATAAAAAAGGTAATACAATTTTAGGAGAAAAATGTGTTGCTGTTTATGGAAAAGATCATATAACGGATGAGTTATGTGGCTTTAAATTTAATATTGGTGCTAAGTCTTTTTATCAAGTTAATCATGATCAATGTGAAAAACTATATAATATCGCAATAGAAAAAGCAAAACTTTCAAAAGATGATGTTGTTATAGATGCTTATTGTGGTATAGGAACAATTGGAATTATTGCTTCTAAACGTGTAAAACATGTATATGGTGTTGAAATTGTAGATGAAGCTATTAAAAACGCAAAAAATAACGCTAAAATAAATAATGTTCTTAATACAACTTTTGTTTGTAATAAAGCAGAAGAACAAATTGTAAAATGGATGGAAAACGAAGTTAAGCCTAATGTAATTTTTGTAGACCCGCCAAGAAAAGGATGCGACAAAAAATTTATTGATACTATTGTTGTAATGAATATTAAGAAAGTTGTGTATATATCATGTGATCCTTCCACTCTTGCAAGAGATGCAAGAATCTTAGTTGATAATGGTTATAAAATCAAATTTGTTAAACCTGTTGATCTTTTCCCTTGTACTTCTCATGTAGAAAATATTATGATTTTAGAAAAATAACGTCTATTACAAAATAGACGTTTTTGTCTTTATATTACTTAATGTTTTGATTTTTCTAATAAAATGTAGTAAAATATTTATAAGTATTATGTAAAATTAATGGAAAGGAGAAACGAAAATGTGGTGTAAAACAAGACATAAAATAGTTACATTTTTATTTAGACCTGTTTTTCAACTTCACTTTAGAATTAAATATAATTTAAAAGTTAAAGTATATAAAGAAGTTAATTATCCAGCGCTTATTTTATCTAATCATGTCACTTCATTAGATCCTTTTATTGTAGGATCATATTTTAAACAACCTCTTTATTATATGGCTAGTATGGATTTGTTTCAACATTTCTTTTTAGGAAAATTTATCCAATTTTTAGTTAATCCAATCCCTAAAGCTAAAAGTAAAAAAAGTGACTTAACTGCGATTAAGTCTTGTATAAAGGTTGTTAGAGAAAACGGAACGATATGTATTTTCCCTGAAGGAAATCGTTCTGTTACTGGCGAACTTGGTCATGTTGATAAATCAATTGCAAAGCTTGCTAAAACTTTAAAATTACCTATTGTGTTGTTTAATATTCATGGTGGTTATGGAACTGAACCAAGATGGGGACAAGGCGTTAGAAGAGGCAAAATGCATGGTGAAATTAAAAAGATTTTAACGTTTGAAGAATACCAAGATATGGAACTTGATGATTTATATAATATTATTGTTGAAAATTTAAAAGTTAATGATTTAGATTATCATAATTATTATAAGTCTAATAAAAATGCTATGTATTTAGAAAGAGTTCTTTATGTTTGCCCGGTTTGTGAAAAAGTAAGTACTTTAGAGTCTAATAAAAATATATTAAAATGTAATGCGTGTGGTTTAAGTGTTACTTATAAGAATGATTTAACAATGGATTGTTCGTGTGATCAGTTCAAGTTTAAAAATGTTTTAGAATGGTATAATTTTCAATTGAAAATATCAAAGAACAAAGAATTTCCTAATGGTGATGTTATATACCAAGATGAGGTAAATTTGGTTAAACCTAGACTGTATAAAACGAAAGTTAAACTAGGTTGTGGAATTTTAAAAATGTATAATGATTCGTTCTTAGTTCAAATGGAAAAAGAAAAATATGTTTTTGAATTTGATAAAATTGAAGCTGTTACTTATTTAGGAAAGAAAAAGATGAATATATATTATGAAGGTGAAACTTATCAAGTGTTTGGTAAAATTAATGCTAACTTTATAAAATATGTTCATATGTACTATATTCAAAATAATAAGAAAGAAGGTAAAAATGATGATTTTATCGGTATCTAATCGTGTCGAATTTTGGGATATTAATGTATGGCATTATTTAGTTCAAATAGGAATTATTCTTTTAGCAATTATTTGCGGAAATATTATTAGAAGAAAAGTAAAATTTATTCAAAACTCACTGTTACCATCTAGTGTAATAGCTGGAATCTTAATATTTATTCTTAAGTTTATTCCTGCTGTAAATAAATTCATTGACTCTAACTTAATGGAAATTTTAACTTATCATTGTTTGGGTTTAGGGTTTATAGCTTTATCTTTAAAATCTGGAGTAAAAACAAAAGATAAAAACAAATTAATAGTTATGGATAGTGGTTTAATTACTGTTAATGGTTATTTAGTTCAAGCTATTATAGGTTTATTGATTACAATAACTTTAAGTGTTACTTTAATGAAGGAATTGTTTCCGGCTCCTGGTTTGTTATTACCTATGGGGTTTGGGCAAGGTACTGGCCAAGCTATGAATATTGGTCTAGTGTATGAAAAATACGGATTCGAAAATGGTGTTTCATTTGGTTTATCAATCGCTGCTGTAGGGTTTATTGTTGCCTGTGTTGCTGGTGTAATTTATTTAAATTATTTAAAAAATTCTAATAAATTATCTGTTCAATTAAAACGTAAAGCTGATTCTACTTTTAACAATAATATCTATGAAAAAGATGAAACTCCACTAAATGAATCAATTGATAAGTTAACTATGCAAGTGGCGTTTGTTATCTTGGTTTACATGGTAACACTTGCAGTAATTGGTGGTTTATCCTACGTTTCGTCAAATTACTTAGGTAATTTTGGGACTAATACGGTGAAACCTTTGTTATGGGGATTTAATTTCTTATTTGGATCGTTATTTGCAATATTATTAAAGAAAGTGTTAATTTACTTAAGAAAGTTCAAAATTATGAACCATCAATATATCAATAGTTATATGATGGATAGAATGGCAGGGTTATTCTTTGATGTAATGATTGTTGCGGGTATCGCAGCTATAAATTGGAATAGCTTAGAAGGTTTATTAATCCCTCTTGTGTTAGTATGTGTGTGTGGTGGCTTAGGAACTTTCTTGTATTTGAAATTTGTTTGTAAAAAAATATATCCTAATTATGAATATGAAGCGTTCTTTTCATTTTTTGGCATGCTTACAGGAACTGCTTCTACAGGAATGATTTTATTAAGAGAAATTGACCCTAATTTTGAAACTCCTGCGGCTGATAATTTAGTTCTTCAACAATTGCCTGCCATTATATTTGGTGCTCCTTTGTTGCTAATTATTGGTGCGGCTGGTAAAAGTTTGCAAAATGCATTAATCATATTAGGCGTTGCCTCATGTATGTTTATAGTTTACAATATATTGCTTTTGAGAAAAAGTATTTTTAAGAAAAAAAACAAAAAGTAAAATAAAATACAACTCTATTTAAAAGATAGAGTTGTATTTTGTTTTATATATTGATTTATTTGAATTTTTTTGATATAATATATAAGAAAATATAAAAAGGAGAATATAAGAATGAATTTCTGTTCGATTTTACCTACAACTAGTAATATATGGCTAGCGATTTTATTATTAATAATTGGTATTATATTTATTATAAAAGGTGGAGATTTTTTTGTAGATGCTGCAGTATGGGTTGCGGAAGTTCTTAAAATGCCTAAGTTTTTAATAGGTGCTACGATTGTTAGTATTGCTACTACCTTACCTGAAATGATAGTTTCTATTATTGCGGTATGTGGTGGTAATTATGCTATTTCTATTGGGAATGCTGTTGGTAGTGTTACTGCCAATACGGGTCTAATATTAGCTATTAGTGCTATTTTCGTTGGAGGAAGTATTAATAGAAGAGATTTTGGTATTAAATCTATCTTAATTATAGGCGCAACGTTAGTAATTTTGATTTTTGGTTTAAGTGGATCTTTCGGGTATTTGCCTAGTGTTTTGTTAATTGTTATATTAGCATATTACATGTATGAAACTGCTGTTTCTGCTAAAAATAGTGCTAAAATAACTGAAGATAATAAGACTACTATAAAAGAAAGAGTTGCTACTAAAAAAATTATTATTAATATATTAAAATTTGTTATTGGTGCTGCAGGTATTGTTTTAGGTGCTGATTTATTAGTTGAAAATGCTAAATTATTAGCAGCTGCTGTAGGAGTTAGTGATGGTATCATTGCTATTACTATTGTTGCTATTGGAACTAGCTTGCCTGAATTAATTACAACAATTACTTCGATTACAAAAAAACAAGGTGATCTTGGGGTTGGAAACATTATAGGAGCTAATATAATTGACTTAGTTTTAATTTTGCCGGTTTGTTCATTTATTAGTAAAGGACAATTATTGATAGAAAATCAAAGTATGTATTTAGATATTCCTGCTTGCTTAGCTCTTTCGCTTGTGGCTGTTGTACCTGCATTAATTAATAAAAAATTCACTAAAATTCAAGGTTTGATAATGTTAGTTATTTATATTACTTACATTGTTCTTGCTGCGACATTAACTTTTTAAAATATATTATAATATAAGGAAGTTAAATTTCCTTATATTATTTTTTTTGAGCATCTTAATTGAAATGAAAGTGTCAATATGATATAATATTTAAGGTTTTGTGGTTAACACCATAAAATTACAAAGAAATGGTATATTAAATAAAAATATTTCATTTTATAAGCATTATGTTTGACTTATAATATAGAAATATGATATACTATTAAGGATGCTGTGAAACGCATTGAAATTATTTGATCTTTGAAAACTAAACATAACAGGTGGAGTTAGGATAAAATTTATTGAGAGTTTGATCCTGGCTCAGGATTAACGCTGGCGGCATGCCTAATACATGCAAGTCGAACGAGG
>JAZOLP010000018.1:0-5669 GCA_045653225.1 Bacilli bacterium | reverse complement strand
AAAACTAAAAAAAATATATAAAAAGTTGATTAAAAAAAACCTATATGCTATAATAATTGTGTATGTTAAAAACATATAAATTTAAATTATTAAATTTCATTAGGAGGAAAATTTAAAAATGAAAAAAGTATTTCTATTCGTAGTTGCTTTATTAATGGTTTTTGCTGTTGCTGCATGTAAAGGCAATAATCAACCTGAAAAAGAAGGTTTTGACTATGATGCTATTCCTGACACTATGGAAGCAAGTTCTTATCAAGTTGCTTTCGTTACTGACATTGGACAATTAAAAGACAAATCATTCAACCAAGGTACTTGGGAAGGATTAAAAAGATTTGCTAGCGAAAATAATAAATCTTATAAATATTATCAACCTGCAAATGGTAATAATGCTACTGATGATGACAGATACAATGCAATGAAAGCTGCTGTTGATGGTGGTGCTGAAATCGTTGTTTGTGCTGGTTTCATGCAAGAAATCGCATTAAAGAAAATTGCTGCTGAACATCCAGAAGTTAAGTTTGTATTTGTTGATGGTTGGAACTTTGGTTTCGAAAATGTAACAGCTATTATTTTCCAAGAAGAACAAGCTGGTTACCTAGCTGGTTATGGTGCTGTTAAAGATGGATTTACAAAACTTGGTTTCACTGGCGGTGGCGGTGGTACTAACCCTGCTTGTCAAAGATTCGGTTATGGTTATATCCAAGGTGCTAATGATGCTGCTAAAGAATTAGGAATCACTGTTTCTATGAAATATAGCTGGTTACATGGTGCTACATTCTCAGCTTCACCTGAACTTCAAACAATGCTTGAAGGTTGGTATTCAACTGGTACTGAAGTTGTATTCGCTTGTGGTGGTTCTATGTGTACTAGTGCATTCGCTGCTGCTTCTGCAAACAACGGTAAAGTTATCGGTGTTGACGTTGACCAAGCTGCTGAAAGTCCAACAGTTATTACTTCTGCTATGAAAGGTTTAAGAGAAGGTACAATGTATGCTCTTGAAAAATTCTATAGTGGTAAATGGGCTGAAATTTCTGATAAATCTGCTAACCTAGGTGTTAATGATAATGCTGTTGGTTTACCAACTGAAGAAGCTTCTTGGGGATTCAAAACATTCTCTATTGAAGAATATAATGCATTATTTGAAAAACTTCAAAATGGTTCTCTAGTTGTAGATGCTAATGTTGAAGGTGCAGAATCAAAAACTTATTCAAACGTTACTTTAGAATGGGTTAAATAATTATTAAAATTAAAATCTAATCCCGCAAGGATTAGATTTTTTTTAATTTTGTTTGAAAAAAATATTTTTTTAATGTATAATAAGAAAGTAAAACTATATATTTAGTACAATGGGAGTTAGTATGGAAAATTATGCAATTGAAATGTTAAATATTACGAAGACATTTTCAGGAAAAGCTGCAAATGATAATATTAGTATCCAACTAAAAAAAGGTGAAATACATGCACTACTTGGTGAGAATGGTGCTGGGAAATCAACTTTAATGAGTATTTTATTTGGACTTTATCAAGCTGATTCAGGTGTCATTAAAAAAGATGGTGAAGTTATTAAAATTAATGGTCCAAAAGATGCGACTAAATATCGTATTGGGATGGTTCATCAACATTTTAAATTAGTTGAAGTATTTACTGTTTTTGAAAATATTATTTTAGGTAGTGAAACTACTAAATTTGGTTTTATTCAAAAGAAAGAAGCTAAGGAAAAAATTAAAAAACTATCTGAAGAGTATGGTTTAAATGTTGATTTAGATGCTTTAATTGAAAATACTACTGTTGGTATGCAACAAAGAGTAGAAATTTTAAAAATGTTATATCGTGATAACGATATACTAATTTTTGATGAGCCTACTGCAGTATTAACTCCTCAAGAAATTGAAGACTTGTTAAAAATTATGAAAAACCTTGCAAATAGCGGTAAGTCTATTTTATTTATTACACATAAAATAAATGAAATTTTAGCAATTGCTGATAGATGTAGCGTTCTTAGAAAAGGTCAATATATTGGTACTGTTAATATTAGTGAAACAAATAAATCTGATCTTACTGAAATGATGGTAGGAAGAAAGGTTGAATTTGTTGTTCAAAAAGAAAAAGCAAATCCTAAAGATGTTATTTTAAGTGTTAATAACTTAGTTGTAGGAGGAGCAAAAAAAGGTAAGAACGCAGTAAATGATGTTTCATTTGATGTAAGAGCTGGTGAAATTGTATGTATTGCTGGTATTGATGGTAATGGTCAAAGTGAATTAGTTTATAGTATTACTGGTATTGAGAAAATTAAATCAGGTAATATTTCGATAAATGGTAATGATATTACTCATGCTAATATTAAAAAACGTAATCAACTTGGTATTGGTCATATTCCAGAAGATAGACATAAATATGGCTTAGTACTAGATTTTACATTAGAAAATAACTTAGTTTTAAAGAAGTTTAATGAAGAACAATTCCAAAAATTTAGTTTCATTAAACAAAGTGAAATAAGAGAATATTCTGAAAAATTAATTGATACATTTGATATTAGAAGTCCTCAAGGTTCTATAAATTTAGCTCGTACAATGTCAGGTGGTAATCAACAAAAAGCAATTATTGCTCGTGAAATTGATTTAAATCCAGAATTATTAATTGCTGTTCAGCCAACTCGTGGTCTAGATGTTGGAGCGATTGAATTTATTCATAAACAAATTGTTGCTCAAAGAGATTTAGGTAAAGCTGTTTTACTTGTATCACTTGAGTTAGAAGAAGTTATGAATTTAAGTGATAGAATTTTAGTTATGTATGAAGGAGAAATTGTAGGTGAATTAGACCCTAAAGAAACTACAATTAAAGAACTAGGCTTATACATGTCTGGTGCTAAAAGAAATGTAAAGGAAGGTATGTAATATGGCTGGATGGTTATGGTTTTTATTACAATTTCTAGTTATTGGTGGAATATTTGCTTATATTGTTATTTCATCTAAAAAAGCTATGAAAGAAAACAAAACTACATGGTTTATGAAAACATGGAAAAAAGATTCAGTTAAGTCTATTGCGTCTTCACTAATTTCTATAGTATGTGGTTTAATTATAGGTTGTATTATTTTAATTATTATGGCTTGTATACCTACAAAAGGTGTATCGTTATCTTTTAAATCTGCCATTGATGGTATTCAACTAATCTTTTCTGGTGTATTTAATATTGGTAAAAATAGTAATAATAGTTTAATTTTCGGTTTTAATAGTGTTAACTTAGGTGACATGTTATTTAGAGCTACTCCGCTTATTCTTACAGGTTTAAGTGTTGCTGTTGCTTTTAAGACTGGTTTATTTAACATAGGTGCTCCTGGTCAATATTTAATTAGTACTGCAGTAACTTTAATTTTAGCATTATCAATTCCAACAAGTGTTGTACCTCCATTTTTTGTATGGATTATCGCATTTGTTTGTGGTATTTTAGCTGGTGCAATTTGGGGTGCTGTACCTGGGTTATTTAAGTCATTTTTAAATGTTAATGAAGTAATTACGTGTATTATGATGAACTGGATTTCAGCAAATGTAGTTACAATGTTATTTGATAAAGAAATTGGTCCTTTTAAATCTTTACTTGATCCAAGTGGTACTAAAAATTTAGCTTATGTTTTTAAAACAACTAATAATAATGTTGCTACATCTAAGTTTGGTTTAGATTTAATTTTTAAAGGGTCTCAAGTTAATGGTGGTATTATTATTGCTATTATCATAGCTATTTTGATTTATATTATTTTAAATAAAACTACTTTTGGTTATCAATTAAAGGCATGTGGAAGTAATAGAAATGCTGCAAAATATGCTGGTATTAATGATAAAGTTTGTACTGTTGTTTCAATGGCAATTGCAGGTGGTTTAGCTGGTGCAGGCGCTGCTCTTTATTATTTATCTGGTAATACTGAATTTGCATGGGAAACTTATCAATCACTTCCTGCTGTTGGTTTTAATGGTATACCTGTTGCGCTTCTTGCGTGTAATAACCCAATTGGTGTAATTTTCTCATCTATCTTTATTTCATTGCTTGATGTAAATGGTATGCAACTTAAATATATGACTCCTTATAATGAATATATTACGAGCATTATTACTGCAGTCATTGTATACTTTAGTGCATTTAGTTTACTATTTAAACAAGTATTAGAAGGTAAAGTTAAATTTGGTAAAAATAACAAGACTGTAGAGTTTTTAGATGGAACAACTACATCGTCTGATAATTTGGAGGTAAAAGAATAATGGTTTATTTTGTTCAACAAACATTAGTATTCTGTATCCCTCTTATGATTGTTGCACTTGCAGGTGTATTTGCTGAAAGAAGTGGTATTATTAATATTGCTTTAGAAGGTATTATGGTCTTTGGTGCTTTTATTGGCGTTTTAATGATTAGAGTATTTTTAAATAATGGTTTTCCTGCTGAACATGGACAATTATTATTAATTATAGTTATTATATTGACTATGATTTTTGGTGGTTTATTTGCTTTACTACTAGCTTATGCATCTATTAATTTAAAAGCAGACCAAACAATTGGTGGTACGGCTTTAAATTTACTTGCTCCTGCTTTAGTATTATTCTTAATTATCATTATTGGTCAACAAAATGTATTGAATATTAATTCAAAATATTCAGCTGCTGATTTGTTTATGTTATTCCAAGAAGATTTTGGACTTGGAACAAAGGCACAAAATCCACTTGGAGTTTTAGGTAATATTTTATTTAATAAGATTTATTTAACAACTATTTATGCGATTGTTATTTATATCGTATTATCAATTATTTTATATAAAACTAAATTTGGTTTACGTCTTAGATCATGTGGTGAACATCCACAAGCTGCTGATTCATTAGGTATTAATGTTTATTTAATGAGATATATTGGTACTGTAATATCTGGATGTTTAGCTGCATTTGGAGGCTTCATTTATGCTTTAACAGCTGCTGGTTGTACATCTAATGGTGATGTTGCTGGTCTTGGTTTCTTAGCACTTGCTGTAATGATTTTTGGAAACTGGAAACCAATTACAATTGCTCTTGCTGCAATCTTGTTCGGTGCATTAAAATGTATTTCTGTAGGTTATCCATACATTGATTTCAACAATGATGGAGTGTATGCGTTAACAAAACTTGGAATAAGCTCGCATGTTTATCGTATTTTACCATACATTATTACATTAATCGTACTTGCTTTTACATCGAAGAAATCTCGTGCACCAAAAGCAGAAGGTCAGCCTTACGACAAAGGAAAGAGATAATAATTTATATAAAAAGAAATCCAGTGTTTACTATAGTAAACACTGGATATTTTTATAATAAAATTATTTATTTTTTTCTTTTTTTGAAAATAATTTAACAAACCAATTTTGAATTTGATCTGCATATTTGAATGATAATATAAAAGCTAGAATTGCAAGAATTGAAAGAACAATAATAACTGGGATTCCCCATTCATTATATGGAATAATTCCACCATAAACTAATATTGTACATCCAATTGAAGTAATTCTTGTAATAAATTGGATAATACTAAATGTTTTAAACGAAATTTTAGAAATACCATCTACACTACAAAGTAAATCATCTGGAAAATATGGGAATAAGAACATAAAAAATAATAATACTGTTTCTTTTCCTTTAATTATTTCTAAATAATCATC
>JAZOLP010000017.1:0-8112 GCA_045653225.1 Bacilli bacterium | reverse complement strand
ACAAACTGTTCCTGCATGTATTACAGGTGGTGTTTCACTAATTTTATATGGTTTCATCGCATCAAGTGGTGTTAAAATGATTATTAAAGAAAATGTTGATTTTAATAATACAAAAAATATTATTGTAGCATCAGTAATTTTGGTTGTAGGTATTGGTGGTTTAGTACTAGGATTTGGTGGATCAAGTGAAGGTTATACTATCTCTCTTTCTGGTACAGCTGTAGCAATGATTCTTGGTATTTTAATTAATTTATTTATTAAAGATAATACAAAAGAAGATATAAAATAATAAAAAGAAAGATCATTTATTTAAAATGATCTTTTCTTTTTTTAAAATATTGACATATATAAAGATAAGTGTTATATTATTTGTGTATTTGGAGGAATGAAATATGAAATGTACAAGTTGTAATAAAGAATTAATTGATGGAACAGAATTTTGTCCTTATTGTGGAGTAAAAAAACAAGCACCCGTAAGCGTTAAAACAAAATTTTGTCCAGAGTGTTGTCAACAAGTTTTAGTAGATACAGAAACATGTGAATGTGGTTATAAATTTGTTGAAATACTTAAACCTACTGAAAAACCCGAAATTAATCAAGAATCAGGATGTTGGGCTACTTTTTCAAAACTTTCAAAAATATTTGGTTCAATATCAATGGCAATCTTTTGGATTCCAATCATTGGTCTTTTTTGTTTAGAAATTAGTGTCCCTGGTATCGTTTTTGGTGCACTTGGAAAACGTTCCAAAAAAGAATATGCAAAAGAAGATGCAAAACTTGGATTTAAACGTTGCCTTTTCGCAACAATCTTCAGTATTGTAATTACTTATACTTTACTTATAATTTTAGAAATTTCATCATATTAAAAAAAACTGGCATAGCCAGTTTTATTTTTTTTCATAATATACAGATAAATTATTATAACAAAAACGAGCCATTTCTACAGTTGATACCTTCATATCAGAATTAAGCCAATTAATGATAGTATTTACAACCCCGCCAACCCACATCAATCTTAAATATCTTTCAGTAGGAGATATATCTACATCATGTAATACTAATTCGTTTATCGCAGATAAATATTCAAATTGAAAACCTGCTTTAAAAATTGTTTTTAAATATGTATTATCTTCTTTAATACATTCAAACATTTTTAAATACCATTCTTCTGTTGTTTTTTCTCTAAAAGGGCTACCCACATTATCAATTAATTTGTTAGTTTGAAAATAAATGATCTGTTTTAATAAATCATCTTTTGATTCGTAATTATTATAAAATGCCATTCTTGAAACGCCTGCTTTAATACATAACTCTGAAATTGAAATTTTATAATAATCTTTAATATTCATTAGGATAATTAAAGCTTCTCGTAAACTCTCACAAACTATTTTATTTTGTTTAAAATTATGTTTATTAAATATACCCATTTTGAAACCTCCAAAATAATATATCATTGACTTGACAAATGTAATCTCTAATAGTTTATTATATTTATCTAAAAAAGTCAAATTAATATAAAATAAATATATTATTTATTGTTATTAATAAATTTTATTCTTTCTATAAATGATTCTTTACTAATTTTATGATTTAAACATATATCGTAACCATGAATGGTCTTTTTAGTATCGTTTAAATAACAATCTATATTTAAAGATTTCATTCTATTATATAACGTTATACCTTCATCATGAAGAGGATCAAACTCACAAAGTTCTATATATGTTTTTGGCATATATGTTATATCATCAATCAATGGATCAAAATTAAAATAATGATATATATTCCACATTTTTTCATTTAATTTAGAATTCCACATAGGAGTATCATAAAATCTCGATAATGATTTAAAATTTCTTTTATTACTTATTACTGGATAGATTAATAATTGATATTTTGGTAAATACATTTTTTTATCATAAGATAATTTAATTACTGATAAAGATATATATCCACCAGCAGAATCTCCTATAAATCCTATGTTATTTGGGTCGACTCCCAATAATTTATGATTTTTTAAAATGTAGTTATACGCATCAAAACAATCTTTTACACATACTTCATAGTTATATTTATAAGCAAGTCGATAATCTACATAAACAACAAGTATATTTAATTTTCTTACGTATTTTTTAATGTATTTATAATAATTGAACGAACCTTTATAACAAAAACCACCACCATGGTAAAACATTAGAGTACTTGTTGGTTTATTATTTCTTTGTTGAATAGTATAAATATTACAATTTTTTAGTTTAAACTTACTACAAACTGTATATTTAGTATTAAATCTTTTTGGAATAAGACTTAATAAAAAGTTACCAAAAATAAAACTAAATTTATTAAAAGGACTTTTTAAATATCTAAATATTCCAAAACCTTTATCAATGTTATATTTCATATGAATTTACCTCAAGTACTATTATAAAATAAAATAACATACAATATACAAAATAAGATAAATTTTTCTATAAACTATTGAATTAAATAAAAAAATTTGTTAAAATGTTAAAAAGAAGAATCAACATAAAAACACATTAGGCCTTAAAATAAAAAGATTTAAAGGAGGAATAAACTTATGAAATGTTTACAATGTAATGCTGAATTATTAGAAGATTCAAAATTTTGTCCATATTGTGGTGCTGCTATATCAAAGGAAGAAAAAGACAACACAAAAACAAAAGAAGATACTATAAGTAAAAAAGAAGAAGAAGCAAAATGTTGGGCTAAATTTGCTAAAATATCAAAGATTTTAGGGATAATCTCAATATGTACATTCTGGATTCCCATTTATGGCATTTTAGCAGCTGAAACCGGTGTACCAGGAATTGTTTTTGGGTGTTTAGGAAAAAGAACTAAAAACCTATCAGCAAAAAAAATGGCATCAACAGGATTTACTTTATCTTTAGTTGGTATAATTTTATCTGTAGTATTTTTAATTGTTTGGTACGTTATAATTATTTATAGTTTGATGTATTTATTATTGTATGCTTATTTGTCAGGGTTATAAAATTTTAAAATAGAAGTTTAATACTTCTATTTTTTCGTTTTATTTTACAATTTATAAATTAATGAGTATAATACATATATATTTTAGGTCTTTAGCGATGAAGATAATAAGGAACCAAGTGAGAGTCTTGGACTGTACCAGCAACTGTAATAAAGGACGAAAATCAATAACCATTGAAATTAAAAATTTTGAGAAGGTGATTAGTAGGATGATATTAAAGTCAGGAGACTTGCCTAAAATTTATATAAGGAGGAATAATTATATATATATTTAAACTGCTGGAACACGGTTTATTATGTAAATAATTAATAAAAAGATGTTTAAACAAAAATTATTTTTAAAGATTACATTAAGTGTTTTTGCACTTGCAATCTTAATTTTGTGTATTATTGGTGTGAAAAAAAGTTTTGCACCAAAATACGATGGAACAATTATCATTGAAGTTATTGATTTAAATGGGGATACCATAAAAGAAAAATCAATAAACTTTAGTGAAGGTGATTTATTAGAAACTCTAATAGAATCTAATTTTGATAATGTAACATTTAATAGTGGAATGTTAATGTCGATAGAAAACTATGTTACACCAACAGATTGGTCAACATTTATATGTGTATATGTTGATGATGTAATGAGCGAAGTTGGAATTTCTGATATTAAGTTTTATGATGGTTGTAAAATATCATTAATTATTACAGAATTATATTTCTAAAATGAGAAGATATAATAAATTTACAATTAAAGATATCGTTGTAATTGCTGCGTGTATTTCAATCATTTTTGTTCAAGAACAAATTCTATCATTTTTACCAAATATTCAATTAACAATATTTTTACTAGTAGTATTTAGTAAAAAATTAGGTTTTTTAAAAACATCAATTATAATATTAATACATACATTATTAGACTGTTTAATAACAGGATCATTAAATCTTTATTATTTTCCATTTATGATTTTAGCTTGGTTAAGTATACCAATTATAATTTCAATATTTTTTAAAAAATGTGAATCATCAATTCTTTTAGCAATAGTTGTTATCATTGGATCTTTATTATATTGTTGGATATTTATAATTCCTAATATTTTACTTGCAACTGGAACTTTTAATATAGATGTTATTATTAAATATTTTGTAGCTGATATTCCTTTTGAATTATTACTTTGTACAAGTAGTTTTATTTCAATAATGTGGTTATATAAACCATGTGCATCGATATTTGACAATATTTATACTAAATATGTTTTATATAATGAAAGGTCATAAATAATAGTCTTAATTAGTAGAAATAAATAACTAAATTTGTTATAATCAAATTGAAAATGTTTTTGTAGGAGATATTTATGGAAAGATTTGAAGAATTGAAAAAAAGAATTGAAAAATTTACTGAAGATAGAAATTGGGAACAGTTTCATACACCAGCAAATTTAGCTAAATCTATTTCCATTGAAGCAGCAGAACTATTAGAATGTTTTCAATGGTCAGATACAGAATTTGATAAAGAACATTTATTAGAAGAATTATCAGATGTAATGAACTATTGTATTCAGTTATCACAAGTATTAGATGTTGATATAATAGATTGTATACATAAGAAAATGGATCAAAACGAATTGAAATATCCAGTTGATAAATCATATGGTAATTCAAATAAATACAATAAATTATAAAAAATAATGTATTTTTAATGAAAATAAATATAATTTGTGAGATTATATTAATGTATTTGATGACTAAAAGTAGCAAAAATTTAAAGGGGGAATTATTATGCAAAAAGAAGTAAGTCTACTTAGAGAAAGTATCACAATAGATACACCACTAGAACAAATTGTAAGAAAATTTAAAGAAATCATTGATTCACAATTAGACAATCCAGTTTATATATTTGAATCAGTATGGTTCCCATTTGCTGATAATGGATTATTCTATTTTTCACTTGTTGCTATTAAACATGAAAATGATCCAATTCAACATATTCGTTTAGATTTAAGATATGAAGGTTCTCTTCAAATGTGTAAATACAATAATTTAATGTGGTCTGATACTACTTATGATTTTTGGAATAAAATATTAAATACTGATATTTTTAGAACATTAGTTTATGAAAAACGTAAACCTATTGAATTAACCATTCAAGAAATAGAATTATAAAATGCTATGTTTTCATAGCATTTTTTTTATTGTGATATAATGGTTGAAGAAATTAATAAACAAGGAAAGAAAAATGGCTAAAACAAATAATTTTACAGAAGGAAATATAGCTAAAAAACTAATATTATTTATGTTACCAATTTTAGGATCATTAATTTTACAAGCAATGTATGGTGCTGTTGATACTTTAGTTGTTGGTAAGTTTGGATCAGATGCGGCTTTATCTGGAGTTTCAACAGGTAGTAGCGTAGTTGCATTTGTTACTTTTACTATTGCAGCATTATGTTCTGCGGTTATGATTCAAATTGCAAGATACTTAGGAGAAAAGAAAGAAGAACGAATTGGGCAAGTTATTGGTGGAGCTATTGCTTTTTTTATTGTAGTATCTATAATATTAACATTAATATTGCTTTTTTTTGCTGAAGATTTAGCAATATTAATGCAAGCACCCAAAGAGGCGTTAGATAAAACTGTTTCATATATTCAAATATGTGGAATAGGAATGATTTTTATTGTTTTTTACAATGTTATTAGTAGTATTTTCAGAGGGTTAGGAAATTCTAAATTACCTTTATTATTTGTAGGTATATCTTGTATTATAAATATAATATTAGATTTAATTTTTGTTATAGTATTAAAATTAGATGTATCTGGTGCTGCTTTAGCAACTGTTATTTCTCAGACAATAAGTGTTATTTTATCTATAATAATTATTTTAAAACAAAAACTTCCTTTTAAAATGTCTATAAAAGATATAAGATTTAATAAAGAAGTATTAATATTTACTAAAATTGGATTTCCAATAGCATTACAAGAAATACTTACTAATGTTTCTTTTGCTTGTTTACTTGCCTTTATAAATAAATTAGGGTTAGAACAATCTAGTGGATATGGTATTGCAAATAAAATAGTAAGCTTTGCAATGTTAGTTCCTAGTGCGTTAATGCAATCAATGGCAAGTTTCGTAGGTCAAAACATTGGAGCAAACAAATATGATCGTGCTAAAAAAGCAATGTATACAGGGATGATACTAGGTTGTTCAATTGGTGTTATAGTAATGTTCTTAACTTTATTTTTTGGTATCCAATTATCGAATCTATTTACGGATAATTACAATTATGCATATCAATCTGCTCAATATTTAAAAGGCTTTGCTTTAGAAGCAATTTTCACATGTGTATTATTTAGTTATATGGGTTACTTTAGTGGACAAGGAAAAACACTATTTGTTATGGTTCAAGGATTAGCTCAAACATTCTTAATTCGATTACCTATGTCATATATTATGAGTATTCAACCAAATCCCTCATTGACATTGATAGGTTTAGCTGGACCAACAGCAACAATTTTTGGAATATTTATTAATTTTATATATTATCTTTGTACAAATAATAAGAAAAAAACAAACGAAATTATAATTGATTAATAAATTATTTTTAAAAAATATTATTTTGTGGTATTATAATAATATAAATATAAATTGAGGTTAATTATATGAATAAGATAAAATATTCAAAAAAAGAAATACTAATAATGATAAAAAATATATTATTAGTAGTCATTGGAACTGTAATTTTAGCATTTGGGACAGGAGTATTTTTATTTCCTTTTAATATTATTACAGGTGGTATTGCTGGGATAGCAATAACATTAAATAATTTAATTCCTGAATTTGAATTTTTAGCATTTAAGTCATATGATATATATGTATTCGTAGTAACATGGGGATTATTTTTAATGGGATTACTTGTTCTTGGTAAATCATTTTCATTAAAAACATTAATTTCAACAATTGTATACTCTCCTGTATTTTCAATATCTGTAAGACTTGTAGAATCGAATGCTTTAAACGGCTTCTTCAATATCGCAGCTAGCTATCCACATATTAGTGTAATTTTAGGCGCAGTATTTGGTGGTGCCTTTGTTGGTGTTGGATGCGCTATTGCTTTTTTGGGTGGAGGTTCAACTGGGGGAACTGATATTATTGCATTTGTAATTTGTAAATGGTTTAAACGTTTAAGAAGTTCTGTTATTATTTTCTTAGTAGATATTGCAGTTGTATTAGGTGGTATTGTAGTGTTAAAAGATTTAACTTTATCGTTATTAGGTATAGCATCAGCATTTATTTGTGCAATAGTTATTGATAAATTATTCCTTGGTGAATCACAAGCGTTCATAGCACATATTGTTTCAGATAAATATGAAGAGATTAATAAAGCCATAATTATGAAGCTTGATAGAACCACAACAATCTTAGATGGACAAGGCGGTTTCTCTAGAAAAAATAAAAAAGTTGTCATGGTTTCATTTACTATGAGACAATATTCAACCCTTATAAATATAGTAAACATTATTGATAAAACAGCATTCGTTTCTATCCATAGAGCACATGAAATTAACGGAGAAGGATGGACTAGACCATCACCAGATCCAGAAAAGGAATAAATATGAAAAAAATTAAAATAGAAAATCCAAAAAAACAAAGATCAAAAAGATATTTATTATTTTCAGCAATTATTTTAGTTGTTTGTGGCATGATGATATATAATGCTATATCTAATAATAAATTATTAGTTGAAGAAAATTTTGATAAAGCAGAAGGTATTGTTACAAAATTTGAAATAATAGAAGAAGAATATCATCTAGAAATTCAAAGTATAGAAGATGATAAAAAAATAACATTACTTAATTTAAATAAAGAAGTAATTTCAAATTTGCCAACATTAAAAGATAACTTAACAATAGATCAAAAAATAAATATCGTATTTGATTTAGAATCTAAAGATATATATAAGGTTACAATTAATGATACTTTATTATATGATAGAATCACAGATACAATTAAATCTAATGATCGATTGATGTATTTTTATATCTTTGTTGGTACAGCAATGATAATATTCTTAATTTACAACATAGTTATTTTTGTTAAAGAACAACCAACAAAAGAAA
>JAZOLP010000016.1:0-6633 GCA_045653225.1 Bacilli bacterium | reverse complement strand
TATTTAATTATAATTTTACTATTTTTTATATTTGTTACAACTAGTTGTCAAGCCAAAAATAAAACAAACATTTATATTGGTGAAGATGGTTATTGGTATATTGATAACGAAAAAACAGGTTCATATAGCATTGGAGCAGATGGTAAAAGTGCTTATGAATTAGCAGTAGATCAAGGTTATAAAGGAACATTAGAAGAATGGATAGCATCACTAACTAGTAAGGATGGAAGTCTAAATGTTTTGGATAGAGAAACAAATAAAACTCTTAATAGTCGTATCGAAACAATAAATGGGCAAATACTTTTAGTTGTTGAATATATTGAAGAAATAACTATTAGAGAAGGTTGTCTTGCAGAAATAGCATATGAAGATTATTCTTTCTATGAAATATTCGAAGAAAACAATTATGCTCCATTAAATATGGACTCCTACGATACTGAAACTGATGAATATGCTGATTATTCAGGAACTACTAAACTTCAAACAAAAGTTAACAATACACCTAAAAATGCAATGTACGTTGAAGGTACTACTTCACAACAAATAAAATCTGGGAATACTTATTCTGGAGAATTTTACATAGCGTCTAAGGTAAATTGTACAAGATATGAAAAAGGATATTTAGGAATAGTATTTGGTAGTGATAGCAATAAATACAAAAATACAACAATTCAATCAACAACAAATGGTTTTGTAACATGCAGTGACATTCAAACTTTATCATCTGATTATATTTTTATTGGTAGTTGTATTCAAGCAAATCTAGACGGATATATTGATGATACAGTTGTAGTTGATTTATCAATTTTCAGCACAAAACCATCAAAAGAACAATTAGATCAATTATATGAACGTTACCTTCAAATTTGGAAAGGTGAAGTAAAAGAAACATCAAGAAATGAATATGTAACTAAAAAGAAAACATATTTATTAGGTGAATCACGACAAGAATTTACTGATAAAGAAGCAAAAGAAACATTTATGTCCTATATGAATACAAAAGCAAAAGAAATTGGAATGACAAATACTAATTTTATTGATGCTGCTGGTTTCTATAACAGAACTACTGCAATGGATTTATTAAGATTAGTCATTTATGCATATGGTTATGATGAAATTGTGGATACATGGCATAAAGATAGTTACAAAATCACTGTGAATGGTAAATCACCAAGAACAGTTAGCATTACAACAACTGTTGCTAGTTCTTATTTAGAAGATTATTATTTCTTAGTAGGTGGAAAAACTGGTACAGTTGATGGTCAATCAAATCTTTTGTGCATAGTAGAAGGGCCTGATGAAACATTATTTGCTTGTGTAGTATTAGGAGCAAGCATCAACCGATTCCAAGCGGCTAAACAAGCTTTAGATGCTGCAATGATTAAATATTACGATAAAAATGCTGATAATAGTTCATACACTGTAGAAGCTAAAAGTGCAGCTGTTTGTATAGTTCCTAAAAACAATACTTTAGCCTACACAGATTACCCTCTTCAAATGTTATATGAAAAAGACATTTATACAAGTAGAACTCCTGCTTCTATCACAAAAGTAATGACATCAATTTGTATGTTAGACTTTGTATCAGATATAAATGAAAGTTTTATTATTCACCAAAATGATTTAACATCAGGTAGTGGATATTATTTCTATGATGGAGATATTATCACTTATAAAGAAGCATTACATGCAATGTTACTTCCATCTAGTAATACCGCAGCTGAAGCCACTGCTACAGCTGTAGGACATAGAATTTTAGATTACAATTCAAGATAAAAAATAGGTTCATATGAACCTATTTTTTTATATACAATAATATTTTATTAATCTTATTAAACATTCATCTAAATATTCAATTTTCAATGAAACGTCAATAGATGGATCTATATGATTATCTCCAATACCAGAATGATTAGTTATAGCAACATAAGTCCCATTATTAACAAGAGTCATCGTTCTAAATAAATATTCAGTCTTTTTATTAATACCACTAGAAGCTACAGTAATTATTCTTACACCTTTACTAGTTAAATCTAACACAGAATTATACCAATTATTAATATATTCATCGTGTGCTGGTGCGTCTCCAATATGAACGATTATTTTATTAACAGATTCATTAGACCAACTCTTTAATGCTGCTTCGCTAAATGCTAAATCAACAGCTTCTTCATAATCTTGCCCACCATATGCGATTTTATTCGCTAAAAATTCTAATTGACTATCTATATCAGTAGTAAAATCTGAATATAAAGTTTCATAAACTTCGTTTCTATCCTTATATAATAATATGGCAATTTTTATAATATGTTCAATATCATCATTTAATTCTTCAATAATAGACTTTATTTGATGTTTTAAATAATCTAATTCATCATTCATAGAAATAGTTGTATCTATAACAAACATTAATTCTAAAACGTCAGTATCATAAAATTGACCTTTAGGACTAAAATATGTACCTGAGGAAAGATAGTCATAATTTTCTATTAAATTCATTTCTTCATCATAATATGAATATTTAACTTTATATTTATCAGCATGCCAATTAGGGAATAAATAACACTTACCGTTTGCACCTGTATAATTTGTCATAACAATATTATCTGCTTCATCTAATAAATCAACCTTCAAATTAAAACCTTTAGATGTTTCAATGGTAATTCTGTTTTGAGTATTTAATTTAAACTGAGATGCATAATCATTAAAAATAGCTCCATTTAAATAAGAAAGTTTCAACCAATTATCATAATATAAATTATCATTAATTGATATACAGGTTAAATCTTCATTATGTTCATTGACAAAATCTCCTAAAACAGTTGGAGACATATCATTATAAGCACCGTTCGAATTTGCACAAGAGAACAACACTAAACTAAAGAAAACAATTAAATTAAATAATAGAAATTTTCTCATATAATGTTTCCTTCTCTTAAGTCATATGCACTATTTATATTGAAATTGAACCCATATCCTTTTTCAGAGTCAACTTCACTTAAATAAACAATAAAACTTAAGTTAAAAATATTATTTGATGTTAAAATATTCTTAATAGTTTCTTTTTTAAAACAAATATCTAAATAATGAACAGATGTTTTTATATTATTTACAACTATTTCAAAGAAAGTTTCATTTTCAATACTAACTTCTTTAATAGATGCATCAGCGTTATTAATAATAATATCATCAAAATCTAAATTATAAGACTTAATATAAAACTTTTGATCTGAATTTTCATTATTTATTGCAAGTGTAACAACATCATAATTTTGAGTATAAATTGCATATTCTAAATTTACATAAAACACATCTTGTTCAGTTCCAGATAAAGTTGGTTCAAATGATGAATGATTCTTATCAATATTTACATTTGACTTACGACCATCAATATTTGATATAATTAAAGTAATTATTGATAAACAAATAATAATAGAACATAAAGCTGTTAATAAACGCTTTTTGAAGAAGGGAAAAGAAATTTTCTTATTATTTGTTGCTTTTGAATAAATCTTTGTTTTCAAATAAGGGTTGATTTTAGGAACGTCATTATGTAATTGTTCTAACAAATTATCAACTTTGTTCTTCATTATAAACCTCCATTTTATTTCTTAAAATATCTCTAGCTCTTTCTAGTCTTTTTCTTACAGCAGCTTCAGAAATATCTAAGATGTTACTTATTTCATGTGTTTTCATATTTTCATAATAGAATAAAATTATTACAATTTTATACTTCTCAGGCAAATTTTCTATGAAGAATAATAATTCTTCTTTATCATTGTTTTCTTTAGTTTGATCAGAAGTGGATTGAACTATTTCGTCATTTAAAACTATTTTCTTTTTATAACTAGATTTAACAAAATTTATACTTTCATTAATAGTTACTCTTATTAGCCAATATTTTTCATCATTTTCTGTTTTAAATTTATTATTGGTTTGTATAAATTTAATAAAAACATTTTGAACTATATCTTCTGCATCTTGCACTGAGCGTGCGTAACCATACGCAACATTAAACAAATCTTGCGCATACAAATGATATTTTTGCTCAAATTGTTCCTCCGTCATTTTAATTGGCATAATAGTTCTTCCTTCTTCACATATAAAACAAATTATTTAATAAATTGTGACATTATTTATAAATAATTTAACAAATTTTCATTTTTTTATCAACTAATTTATACAAACTTTTTATTTTTTGTGATATAATACTAACAACAACGGAGGCATATATGAAACCAACAATTATCGGAATCGCTGGAGGAACAGCATCAGGAAAAACAACTATTGCTAAACAACTTTATGAAGAAGCAAAAAAAGTTGGAAGTGTGGAATTAATTAGAATAGACGACTATTATTATGGTAAAATTAATGTACCTAAAGCTGAAAATGGAATACCTAACTTTGATCATCCAGATGCTTATGATATAGATTTATTAGTTGAAAATTTAACTGATTTAATTAACAATAAACCTATTAAAAAACCTACATATGATTTTGTTGAATCAAAACGTACTGATAATTATGAATTAATAGAACCAGCACAAGTTATAATAGTAGAAGGAATTATGGCTTTTGCAATTGAACGATTAAGAAAATTCTTTGATATTAAAATTTTTGTAGACACGCCATCTGATATTAGATTAATTAGAAGATTAAAAAGAGATATGATAGATCGTAAACGTTCTTTAGATTCTATTATCAACCAATATATGGCTGCTGTTAGACCTATGCACGAAGCATTTGTTGAACCTTCAAAAGTTCATGCTCATATTATCGTTCCTGATGGAGGTCATAATAAAGTTGCAATGGACTTTTTAATTACAAAAATCAAACAACTAATTAAATAACTTAATGTTTTACATTAAGTTATTTTTATATTTATTATCTTATTGAAATATAAATAAATAAGTGATATAATCAATAGTATAATTTGTAAAAAGGAGTAAAAAAAATGCTAAAATTATTTACTGATACTGATTGTGATATTACTTTAGAAACTGCAAAAGAATTAGGCTACAATTTAATAAGCATGCCATATATTATTAATGATACAGAAATTAAACCCTATGAAGATTTTAAAGAATTTGATTCTACTTCATTCTATAATAAACTAAGAAATGGAGTTTTACCAAAAACTTGTGCAATATCTCCAGGTAAATATATAGAATATTTTGAACCGCATTTCGGAAACGGAGATGATATTCTTTATGTTCACTTTTCAAAGGCAATGTCTGGAACATTTAATTCAATGAATATTGCACTAGAAGAATTACTGGAAAAATACCCAAATAGAAAACTATACACAATAGATACTAAAGGAATATCTGCTTTAAGTTATTTAATTGCAAAAGAAATTAGTAAATTATATAAAGATGGAAAATCTATTGATGAAATAATAAGTTGGAGCAATGAAAATATTGATAAATTTGCCCTTTATTTCTATGCTGATGATTTAACATTTTTCAAACTTAGTGGAAGAGTTAGTAACTTTTCAGCAACTATGGGAAATATTTTAGGAATTCATCCAATTATTCACATTAATAATGAAGGTTCAATGGTCAATATTTCAAAATCGAAAGGGCGAATATCAACATTAAATAAAATATTATCAATGGTTGATGAAATCCAAGAAAACATCCAGGATTATACAATTGTCATTGCACATACTGATGCTAGTGATTTAGCTTTAAAATTTACAGAATTAGTTAAATTAAAATATGGTCAAAATTTAAATATTGAATATACTATAGTCAATCCTACAATTGGAGCACATTGTGGTCCAGATTGTGTTGGAATCGCTTTTAGAGCAAAACATCGATAATTTTTTAATTCTATAAAAAAAAAACACCTCATAAAATATATTGAGGTGTTTTTTATATGAAAATTATAATAGATCCAGGTCATGGCGGTTTTGATCCAGGTGGAGGAAGTAACGAATATTTTAAGGAAAAAGATTTGAATTTGCTTATTAGTAAATACCAAAACGCAAGATTTAAAGAATTAGGTATAGACTCTGTGTTAGTAAGGGATACTGATGAAACACTTACCCCGAAAAATAGAATAAATAAAATTAATATGTTAAATCCATCTTCTTCTGATATTTTAATTTCCAATCACATAAATTCAGGTAAAGATATAGGTGGAGAAATTATATATTCAGTAAGAGGAAATAATGATTTACCTAATAAAATAGCAAATAATTTAAAAAATACAAATCTTATTATTAGAAATGTTTATCAAAGAAAAAATAGATTGGGAAAAGACTTTTATTTTATACAAAGAGACACAATACCAAATAATGCATTAATCATAGAATATGGGTTTGCTGATAATGAAATTGATTCAAATAGACTAAGATTTGAATGGCCTATTTTAGCTGAAGCTGTAGTTAAAGCAATAGCAGATTATTTAAATGTACCATATAAAAATAGTAACATTACCACTTATATTGTTAAACCTAATGATTCATTGTATTCTATTGCTAAAAAATTCAACACAACAATCGATAAAATAAAAGATGACAATAATTTAACTTCTAATGAAATTTATCCAGAAACTATTTTATATATTCGTTAGTATTTATATAATAATAATTTTATACAATTATATTATAAATAAAGATATTTTCAT
>JAZOLP010000015.1:0-8867 GCA_045653225.1 Bacilli bacterium | reverse complement strand
TCTAATGATTCAGATGTATCTGAAATTAGTCTTGCTGTAATATATGATTTTAATTCATCTAAATATCCTTTACCACCATATGAAAAATTACCTTGCATTAATATTCCTTTAACATTATATTTTCTATATAATTCAATGTTTTTAGACATTGTTCTAATATTAGGGAATGGTAAAAGATAATTTCTAAAATTAACTGCATAATCCCAAATATATAAATGATTAGATATTTTACTCCAATTAACTAAATCATTTAAGAACATTCCATCTCGTCCATTTGGATTAAGTTTTGCAGATTCTTCGATTGATTTTGACCAAGAACATTCAATGTTACATAATCTTACGATCACATTTTTGTGAGGTATTACTTTAGATGGAGTTTTTCTTGAATATTGATAAGCGAATGTATGAATTAACTTATTTGGATATTCTTTTTCTAAGGCTTTACATAATTTATTTACAAATGTAATTATCGATCCACTTTGTGAATTATTTTCATCATCAATCTTTTTACAATTTTCACATTCACAAGCCATCTTAATGAAATGCCCCATCCATTCATCTTGTGCAACACTAAAGATATCACACTCTGGATTATTATTAATCCAACTTTTTAACTTTTCTAAACATAAATTAAATACATCAGGATTTGATAAACATAGCTCTGTATGTTCTTTTACTCTTTTTCCATCAATAAGTGAAAAATATTCAGGATGAGTATCAAAGTAATCTTTAGGATTAATTAAATCACTAAATGAATGATGAAAATTAAACCATTTTACTTTATTACCTCTTTTATTTGATAAGTCAGCTAAATTGCTATTCAACATATTTTTAGCAGCAAAATCTCCATCAAATGCATCAGTAAAATATGCTTCACGATATTCAAAAGAAAAGTCTTTAATATATATAAAATCTTCATCTATTGATAAAGAATTTAATGAATCATATTTTTCACAATCTTTAGTATAACATCTAAAATTAATAAATTGTTCTAAAAAGTTATATACACCATATAAAATAGCACGAGGTGAATTTCCTGTAATATATATATTTTCATCAACCACTTTAATTATAAATGCTTCAGATGATTTTTCTTTTAAAAGGTCTTTGTATGAATTAGATCTGGCAGAACCTATAATTATTTCTTTTGATCTACAGTTACATTTATCAGAAAATACTGGTATTAATGTATTAGTAGATAAATAGATATATTTTTGTAATTCCATGCACGCAAAACGTTCAGCTTCACTAGATGTTACGCTGTGAACAATATGATAAGTTGTATGGTTTTTATTAATAATATTTATTTTCATATTAATCCTTGTTTTTTAATTTTAATATTTCTTCATCAGTTAAAAAACGATATGATCCAAGAGGTAGTTCTTCATCTAAAACTAATGGACCAAACGATACTCGTTTTAAATAAGTTACTTTTTTTCCAACGCATTCAATCATTCTTTTAACTTGATGAAATTTACCTTCACATATTGTAAGTAAATATTCAAGCTCACTTACTTTAGATATTTTTGCAGGAAGTGTCAGTTCAGAATCTAGATATACACCATTTTCTAATGTACTCATATCTAGATTTGTTAATGGTTCATTTGTATTTAAAAGATAAGTTTTATCAACATGCTTTTTAGGTGATAAAAGATTATGAGATAACAGGCCATCATTTGTAATTAACAATAAACCTTCTGTATCAATATCTAGTCTTCCAACAGGGAATAGCTCTAAATATTTATAGTCATTTATTAAATCAATAACTGTTGTATGTACATTATCAATTGTTGCTGAAACTACACCTTTAGGTTTATTTAACATAATATATACAAATTTTACGTATTTAACAATAGTGTTATCAACTTTTACAATATCTTTTTCTTCGTTAATACTTAATCCTTCATTAGAAATAAGAGTATCATTTACTGATACTCTTTTTTGTTTAATTAAAACTTTTACTTCTTTTCTTGAACCAAACCCTGTGTCTTTTAAGAATTTATCTAATCTCATATTATAGATTACAATATTCTTTTGCAACTTCTGCTGCAAGTTTACAGTTATTAAACACTAATTTAATATTTGATTCCAAACTATTACCACCAGTAAGTTCAACAATAGTTTTTAACAAGAATGGTGTTTGATCTTTACCTTTAATACCTTGTTCATTCATCATGAAAATTGCTTTATCTATTGCAACATTCATAACATCTTCATCTAAAGAATATTCTTCAGGAATTGGATTTGTAATTAAAACACCACCATTTAGACCTAAATCCCATTTTACTTTTAATGTTTTTGCTATTTCTAAAGGAGTATCCATTTTGTAGTTAACATTATATTTACTAGTTCTTGTATAGAAAGCAGGTAATTTAGCAGTTTGGTAACCAATTACTGGAACACCTTTTGTTTCTAAATATTCTAATGTTTTTTCAAGATCTAATATTGCTTTTGCACCTGCACAAACAACTGCAACGCTAGTTGCCCCAAGTTCATCTAAGTCAGCTGAAATATCCATAGATACTTCTGCACCACGGTGTACTCCACCAATACCACCAGTAGCAAATACTTTAACACCAGCAAGGGAAGCTATATACATTGTAGCAGCAACGGTAGTAGCACCATCAAGTTTATTTGCAACAACTACAGGAATATCTCTTCTACTTACCTTTACAACATTATGTCCTGCTTTTGCGACATATTCAATTTCTTCATGAGAAAGACCTACACAAAGTACACCTTTAATAATAGCAATAGTTGCAGGAACTGCACCAGCATCTCTAATGATTTGTTCACATTCAAGTGCTGTTTCAGCATTTTTAGGATAAGGCATCCCATGTGAAATAATAGTAGATTCAAGCGCAACAACTGGTTTATTGTTTTCTAAAGCTTCTTTAACTTCAGGACTTATTTTTAAATACTTTTCTAACATATTAAAACTCCTTTATTTTTATTACTTATATTATATCAAATTTTTATTTTTTTTACACTATTATTATTAATAATTTAAAATCCCCTATTAAATAATAATAGAGGATTAATTTCATTTAAATAAATTAATAAATAGAGGATCGTTTCTTAAAAAATCAAAAATATCATTTTTTAAATCTTCTTTTAAATCTTGTTCATGATTTGGTTCTCCACTAAAACTCCACTTAGTAGAATCATCATTAAGTCTATCTACTAAAAATGAAGTATGTTTTAAAACTTCTTTATTTTTATACATCTTTGTCCATATTCTTATATGTTTTAAGGAAAGTCTTAAATATTCTAGTGTTGTTTCTTTATTCTTGATTCTTGCTTGATCAAATGCACACATAGTATATATATCTGCAAGTCTTATATGATAGAAACCATAATCTTTATCTTCATAAACAATATCTAAAAATTGTTTAAATTTTAAAAGTGGAATATCTCTTTTTCCAACTTCAGCTCTTCCGTATGTTGTAATTAATTTTAAATAGAACATATCAACTAATCTATCAAAAATATTTTGCGTAGCATGAATTCTATCTTCTCCTGTTACAACATCTGGCCAGAACCATTCACGAGTAATAATCATCATCGGAAGCTTTTCAACGATTTGTTTAGCTTTATCAAGTTCTTTTCTAGATGTGTATATTAATACTAAAGTCTGCATAGCGCCATATCTAATATTATCATCTACACATTTTTCTAAAATTTCATTTGCTATTTTAATAGATTTATCAGTATATTCTTTTAAATCAGGATCGAAAGATTTTGTAAAGTATATATGTAGCAAAGCATCTTTAATTTCCCAACTATTAGGATACTTTTTAATTGCTTCTTCTAATAGGTTTAAATTTTCATCAGTCTTACCTTGATTTAATAAAACAGAATATTCTTCAATTATCGCATTAATTTCTGCTTCTTTTTTCTTTACATCTACATCAAGTAAAAAATCTACTGATACCCCAAACATATTCGCAAGAATTGGAAGTAAAGTAATATCTGGGTATGTTAAATCATTTTCCCAACGAGATACCGCTTGAAAACTCACACCTAGTTGTTCTGCAAGTTCTTCTTGAGTTAAGTTATTTTCAATTCTTAGTTCTTTAATTCTTTTACCTAATTGCATAAATTTTCTTCCTTTCATATATATTATTAGTAAACTTACACTAATAGTATACACCTAATAAATATTCATTACCATAACTTAAATGATGAATAGATTTCAACTAATGTGAGAATATTCATAAAACTAATGAGTTTATACAATTATTTTTCTTCATTTCGTTGACTATAGAATATTTGTTTTTGATGTTCAATTTCTGCTTTTAAATCTAATTCATTAGGTAAATATAATTTATACTTTGTTGCAAATAAATGTTCATTACCTTTTAAAATAGAATACTTTGCAATATCAGCATTCGTTTCAGAACATAGAACAATTCCAAGAGTTGGATTATCGCTATTATCTTTAATTAATTCATCAAACATTCTGACATACATATCCATTTGCACTATATCTTGATGAGTTATTTCTCCAACTTTTAACTCCACTAAAATAAAACATTTCAAAATATAATTATAAAAAACTAAATCAACATAATAATCACCATTATCAGTACGAATATGATATTGTCTTCCTACAAATGCATAACCTTTGCCAAGTTCTATCAATATTACTTGTAAATTAGAAAGAATTGCTTGTTCTAAAACACTTTCATGTAATTTAGAATTTTCAGGTATTCCTAAGAATTCCAAAATTACAGGATTCTTAATATGTTCAAGATGATTTAATTTTTTCTCTATAATAGTTTCTTCATTATCTTTTTCATGATGTTCTTTTATTTGTGATGATAACATTCTATAATAATATTGTGTACTGATATTTCTTTGTAATGTCCTGACACTCCAAGTATTTTTATATGCTTCTTTTTCATACCAAATTCTAGCTTTAGAATCATCGATTTTTATAAGTATTCTATAGTGTGTCCAACTCAAAAAAGATTGTTGCCACACTGTGTCCACAATCTTTGGATATAATGTATAAAATCTAAAATATCTATACAAATTAGTTCGATCAAATCCTTTTCCATAAATTTTTGTTAATTCTTTAGATAAAGTAACAATTATCTCGCGACCATAATTTTCTTTTCGAGTTTCTTTTAATTCTTCTTCAAAAATTCTTTTACCAATTAACCAATTTCTTTGTAATAAAACTATATCAATAGTTTTATAAACAATATTTCTACTATCATCAATAATTTGTTTAACATCATTCATGATATCACTTGTTTCATAAGCATCAGTTCTTAAGTCTAATAAATTGTTCATTTCCTCTTTTTCCTTTCTTTAAAAATTAAAAAGCGGAGCTTACTCTACAAAAGATTCTATTCCTATAAAATAAGAATAGATATATCTTTTATAAAATAAACTCCGCGTATAGTCTTTTGCGCAAAACAACTTACCTTGTATCTTAGGGCTAGCAGATTATCAATATACATATATATCCCAAAAGACTAGATAATATGTTTTAAACCTTGACTTTCTACAATAATATTATAACATTTAATATTCCCAAAATCAATAGCAAATTAAATTTTTTTATAAAAAGATTGTGGACGCAGCGAGTCCAAAATCTTATTTTAATTTTAATATTTGAAGAAATATATTTTATATAGCATCTATTGGTCTTCTTTATTTTTTAAATACCTATAAGATATATTAAATATTTCTTTAACAAAAAAAGAATATACCTCATGAAATACTTCGTTTGTTGTTTTTATATTTTTCCCCATCAAATATAAAAACTCTTTATATTGCTATAAAGAGTTTTTAATCTTCTAGTAAATTAAAACCAATATATTTCCAATCAGGTTTTTGAAAAATTTGTTTTTTCTTATTATTATAAATAGTACAATATTTACCATTTACAAAATAACCATCATCAGTTGCTACATACAATTCTTTTGAATCGGTTTCAAACACTATTTTACCATCAAGTGTGATAAGCCCATATAAATCATCTTTTGATACACACATATAATCTTTATAAATACGTACGATTGAATATTCTTTTAAATAATCAGCTTTTTCAAACTTTAACTTTTTATAATCAAATTTATAATAAGTTGGGTTTGTTCTGTCTTTAGAATTAACATATGCATATACATCATTACGATATGGATCTAAATCACCAAAGTGGCATGTATAGTCTTTATCTAATGTAAGACTATCAACTACTTCAAGATAACTATTATATATATACATTACATTATCTTTATAAATAAGAATATAATCACCAACAACTAAATAATTAGTTGATCTTATATTTTTGATTTTGTTATCATTTTTTATACAGTAGAAATTAACAGTACTATATGAGTCAACATAATAATAATTTTCATGAAAAGAACGAGAGCATTGTGAATAAGATTCCATTTCACCATAATAATTTCCATTCACATCATAAAGTTGGTCATCTACTTCTACTAAATATCCATAAACATCTAAATTAACATTTCCAAAATTATGAAGTTTATTAAAATTTAAATCAATAGTCCAAAAATCATTATTTTCATCTTTAATATATGCATAACCATTACAAAATCCACCAGCATATGAAACCCCACTATAAACAAGGTTACCTGATGTGTCTATATAACCATAATTACCATCACTTACCTTCACTTCAGCATAAGTGCCTCCATAAAATCTTTCAATATATTCATAAGTGCATAAAACATTACCATTTTTATCTAGTAAAACATCACCTGATTTTCCTTTATATGATCCTATATAAATTTTATTCCTAAAATCATGATGAAAATAATCAAAGCTGTCTGTTACTTGAACTCCCTTAGTATTAATTAAAAATGTCTTATCATTAAGTTCTACCATAGCAACACCATCATTAAAACCTTCAGCATAGTCATAAATGAAGTCTATTTTAACTTCAAATTTTTCGTTAAAAAAACCATATTTACCATCATTATCTTCTGCAAAACCAAGTCCTTCGGAAAATAACTCTAATTTATAATCGGTAATAACTTCCTTATCTTTCTTTTTACAACTTTCAAGAGTAAATATCATAAATGAAAGAATTAATAAAATGATTATCTTTTTCATAATAAAATCTCCTAACATAAGATAATTATATCAAAATTAAATCTTTATTATGTAATTAATACATTATTTAATTTTAATTCTAATTTCCATAAGATACTCCTTCTTTTATATTTTTTTGTAACTAGCTATTTACACCAACATTATATATCAACTAAAAGTATATGTCAATGGACGCAAAATTAAGAAATTCAACTACTAATTAATAAATTTAACATTATATCAAATACTAGTTGAATTATACAAATAAATATTAATTATTTTATTATTTTCCAGTAACCTGATTTATCAGATCCAACTCTTTCGATTAATTTATTTTTAACTAAGAATTTAATATTTCTTCTTATAGTTTCTTCAGATTTCTTTATTTCATTTGCTAAAAACAAATATGTAATGTGTTGATTACTTAAAATTAGATTATAAATTTCCTGTTGAGTTTTATTAAGTTTTACACCCACATTTACACCCACATTTACACCCACATTTTGAGAGACATTTTGAATATCTTCTCCAATATTATAAGCAAACGGAATTTTAACTCTTATAAAATTATCTAAAAATTCAAATATTTCTTTTCCATATTTTTCAACAATCAGTAATACACCATGACCTGTTTGTTCTATAAGTCCAAGCTGAATAAATATTCTAGCTAGAACTTCATTCACAGGCTTGCTTATACCACTAAAGAAATCTTGTCTACTATGTCCTTCGGGTATTCCACCAGTCGAAACAATTTCTAAATGATCATCAAATATATAAATTGCTGGAGGAGTTCCATCAATCCAATTATTATGCAAACAAGCATTATACCAACTTTCTCTAAATGCATCGACATCAAATAATCTAATATCTTCTCTAACCCCATTTTTAAATATAGTTTTTGTTGAGTTAATAACATCAACACAATAATCATATGCTTGTTTCATGGCTATAATTAAACACTTATAACCATATTCGTTACGATATTTTATATTACTAGCTTTAGTTTTTCCATCAAATACAACAACCTTTATAGATATATCGTTTTCATCAGCTAATAAGCTTGCTTGTAAATTATATTTATTACTATCAGTTAAAAGTTTTAAATTATTTTCAAATGTTTCATCATTTACAGATAATCCTTTTTCTGTATATAACATTTTTAAATATTGAAATTTCAAGTTTTGTTCTCTTGACTCAATATCAATTATTTTAATATTCTTAGCCATATACTTATTAAAGTAATTTTCTATTTGTTCTTCGGTCATTGATTTAGAAGTGGTACCAATTCTCATATAACATCCTGATGCACTTCTACCATACTTTTTAATATAGTATAAAGCATTCCCTTTAAGTACATCTATCTTTATTATCCATTTTCCTTCAATTATTGAAGCTGAAGATGTAACAAAATCTTGTGGATTAGGAAGAATTTTATCTGTAATTATGTCAGATATTTTTTTCATAGTTTCATCTAATTTATTTGAATCAATTCCTATAACATTTCCATTATTGTCTACCCCAATATAAATTGTCCCATTGTTAGTATTTAAGAAAGCAACAATTTCTTTTTCGACTGAATCATTTAAAACACTCTTTAATTCAACATTATGTACTTCACTAAATTTCATATTTCAACCTTCCCTTTTCTTTTATTATAATCATTAAAATACATATCTATGCAAAAACTAATTTTTCACTCTTATCTTTACAATTTATATTATACTGATTTATTGTCCCCTTTCTATGAATAAAAAAAAGTCCTACTCATACTTCAAAGTTATTAACAAACTATG
>JAZOLP010000014.1:0-9077 GCA_045653225.1 Bacilli bacterium | reverse complement strand
AATATGATATAATATAAATAGGAGAAAAATGTCTATGGAAAATAATCTTAAAAATATATTAAAAAAATCTTTATATGTTCATAAAGAAATTATGGATGATGAAACAAATGGTGCACTTTATAGATGGAATAATAAAGAAGTGCTTGATAAAGTTTTATTATATAATGGAGATTCATTAGATAATGTTACCGCAAGCACTTGTGTTGATTTATCATTGAGTTCTGAAGTATCGGATAGTTCATTAAAACTTAAACTATCTACTGACATTGAAAATGTTATTCCTCGTCCTTGGCCTAGTGTTAGAATAAAACTAGGTGGTATTGATTTAACTAAATATAATAGAATTGCTTGTAACATTTATATTAAAACAACAGGTTATCAAAATCATTATTTTCAATTTAGTTTAGGTAATCCTGGTTCAATGGAACATCATTCTCCAAGTTTAGATCCAAATAAATGGAATTATGTTACTTGGGAAGTGCAAGATGTTTTAAGAGATAATTGTGAAGAATTAATTATTGGTCCATGGCTTATGGGAACTCCACCTGAGGGGCTTCCATCATATGAAATTTATATTGATAGTGTATATGCAGAACTTGTAGAAGCTGATTATGTTGAAGGATGGAATTTAGAAAATCGTATAGCATACTCCCATGCTGGATACTTTACTGATAGTAAAAAGATTGCATTAACTAGCGTTAAAACTTCTGAAAAGTTTGAATTATTAAAAGGTGATAAAGTAGTTTTATCTAAAGATGTTTCTAAAATTGAGACTGAATTAGGTACATTTTATCAAATGGATTTTAGTGAAATTAATATTGAAGGTAACTACGTATTAAAATATGGTAATATTGTTACACCATCATTTTTAATTAGCGATACATCTTATGATGAATCTATTTGGAAGAGCATCAACTTCTTAAGATTACTTCGTTGTGGTGAAGATATCGCAGGTGTTCATAGTGCATGCCACTTAAATTGTAGAAGTATGCATCCAGATGGATCAAGTGTTCCTAACTTTGGTGGTTGGCATGATGCTGGGGATGTTTCACAATTTGAAATTCCTACTGCTGAAATGGCTCATGCGATTTTAGATTTAGCTCTTACTGTAAAAGATAGTGATCCTTTATTATATGAAAGATTAATTGAAGAAGCACGTGTAGGAATTAATTGGTTACTTAGAACTAGATTCGGCGATGGTATGAGAGCACTTGCTATAACATATTCTATCTGGCGAAAGAATGTTTTAAAACCAGATAATAAAACTGTTTATAGTAATGTTGCAGAAAATGGCCCATTTGAAAATTTCTGTGCTAGTGCAGCACTTGCTAAAGCTTATTTAGTATATAAGGAAGAAGATAGTGTATTTGCTGATTGGTGCTTAAGAAGTGCTAAAGAAGACTTTGAATTTGCAAAAGTTGGATATGAACAAGGTATTTATACTAAACGTTGGGGACCAAATATTGATTCACAAGTATGTGGACATGGTGCAATTGCAGCTTGTGAACTATATAAATGTACTTTAGATTCATACTATATTAGTGTTGCAAAAGTTTATGGAAAGATTATTTTAGAGTGTCAACAAAGTACAGATCCTGCTTGGGATATTCCTCTAAAAGGATTCTTCTATGAAGATAAAGAACATAAATGGATGCTTACATATGAACATCGTGGTCATGAACAATCTCCAGTTCAAGGTCTTGTGATATTATGTGAAACTGCAAAAGATGATAAAGATTATAACTTATGGATTCATGGATTAGAGTTATATCGCGAATATGTTTTAAAGAGTATGGCCCTTACAAAACCATATGGTTTAGTTCCAGGTCATGTATATATTTTAGATAAGTTAAATAGTGATCGTTTTACTATTCCAGCAAGTTATGGTACTATTCCAGAAGGTATGGAAATCTTAAGAAATCAAGCAAGAAGTGGGAAAAAATTGTCTGATAATGTTTATTTAAGAATCTTCCCTGTTGCTGTACAACGTCGTGGATATCATGCAACACTACTTAGTAAAACAAAAGCAATTAGTCTTATTGCAAATATTTTAAATGACAAAGAATTAAAACAAATTGCTATTGATCAACTTGAATGGGTAATGGGGAAAAATCCATTCGCATCAAGTACAATGTACGGATGTGGATATAATTATCACCCATTGTATGTTGCTTTCTCACGTCAAATGGTTGGTGCACTTCCAGTTGGTATCATGACAAAAGGTGATAATGATGCACCTTACTGGCCTGTAAGAGATCATGCGGTATTTAAAGAAATTTGGGGGCATACTACTGGTAAGTACTTATGGGTACTATCAGATTTATTAAAAAAATAAGAAAGAAGGTATTTGATTATGGATTTAAATAATTATACTTTATTATGTGATTTTTATGAATTAACTATGGCAAATGGTTATTTTCAAACAGATTACAAAGACACAATAACTTATTTTGATTTATTCTATCGAAAAAATCCTGACAAAGGTGGTTTTGTTATTTGTGCTGGTTTAGAAAGTGTTGTTGAATATATCCAAAATCTACATTTTTTTGATGATGATATTGAGTATTTAAGAAGTAAAGGATTATTCTGTGAAGAATTCTTAGAATACTTAAGAGATTTTAAATTTACTGGTGATATTTATGCTGTAAAAGAAGGAACTCCTGTATTTCCTTATGAACCAATAATAACAGTTCGTGCTAAAGCAATTGAAGCACAACTTATTGAAACTTACCTTTTACTTGCAATTAATCATCAATCTTTAATTGCAACTAAAGCATCACGTATTGTAAGAGCTGCAGAAGGGCGTCCAGTACTTGAGTTTGGTAGTCGTCGTGCTCAAGGTACTGCTGCTGCAATTTTAGGTGCTAGAAGTGCATATATTGCAGGTGCTTATGGTACTGCTTGTACGATTGCAGAAGAGCAATATGGTGTACCTGCACTAGGTACAATGGCTCATTCATGGGTTCAAATGTTTGATACAGAATATGAAGCATTTGAAACATACTGTAAATTATACCCAAATAATGTTACTTTATTAGTAGATACTTATGATGTGTTAAAATCAGGCGTACCTAATGCTATAAAAGCAATAAAAGAAATTTTACTTCCTATGGGAATTAAAAAAGCTGGTATTAGAATTGATTCAGGTGATATTGCTTATTTATCTAAAAAAGCACATGATATGCTTGTGAAAGCTGGACTTCCTTGGGTAACTATTTGTGTTTCAAATGGTCTTGATGAAAGATTAATTAGTGAACTTATTAATCAAAATGCATGTGTTGATGTATTTGGTGTAGGTGAAAGATTGATTACTGCATCAAGTGATCCAGTTTTCGGTGGTGTATATAAACTTGTTGCGCTAGAAGATAAAGAAGGAAATATTATTCCTAAGATTAAGATTAGTGAAAATGAAGCAAAAATTACTAATCCACATTATAAAAAGATTTATCGTTTATTTGAACGTGAAACTCATAAAGCTATTGCGGATGTAATGTGTTTATATGATGAAGTGATAGACGATTCTAAACCATATGAAATATTTGATCCAAATTATACATGGAAAAGAAAAGTAGTAGAAAACTTCTACTGTGAACCACTTCAAGTTCCAGTATTTATTAATGGTGAACTAGTATATGACCTACCTAGCTTACCTGAAATTAGAAAATATTCTGCAATTGAAATTGGAAAACTTTGGGAAGAAGTAAAGAGATTTGAAAACCCTCATACATATTATTTTGACTTATCACAAAAACTTTGGGATATTAAACATGAAATGCTAAGAAAAGGAAGAAAAGCTCAATGAAAAAAAGAAAAGGAATGATTTTAGGTATTGTAAATTATTCTTTGACTTTATTCGGTATTTCGCATATCATAATTGTATTTTTGAATGTATTATTTTACAAATATGGTTATATAACAGATATTGATATAGCTTTTACTTTGATTAATATACTGTTTGTAATTGGGATTGGTGCTAACAGTTTTCTGTATATTCTAGCCTCTATAGTTATTAGTATTATTAATTTAATAAAGGGTATGAAAATATTTAAATTTCTTTCAATTATAAATATAGTTTTAAATATAGTTTTGTTTATTGTATTACGATTCGTTGTTAATTTTATTTAAAAGGAGTATGGATTATATGGAAGAAACTAAGATTATGAAAATAAAAAATGGTTTAGTCGCTTTTATTATTGCTTCTATTTTTACATTGTGTTCAATTATTTGTTGTATATATTTTGGTATAATGATTAAAGAACATTTTGACCTTCAATCAACAGCTGAAGGTTGGGAGGGCCTAGGGTCAATCGGAATTGTTTTAGTAGGTATTATTTTTGCGGGATTTTCGGTAATATCCACACTTCTTAGTTCTTTATTTAGTGTTATTACAATTATTAGATCAAAAACAAAAATTAAATTTATTGGATTTATATTATTAGGATTAAATTTTATAATCATCATTACAAATGTTATTTTATTTATTGTTTTAAAACAAGGTTAAAATAAGAGAGGAGTCATTTTATGAAAAAAATTCTTGCTACAGATTTAGATGGAACATTACTTAGAAACGATAAAACTGTGTCTAATTATACTGTAAGTAAGGTTCATGAAATGATTAATGAAGGACATTATTTTGTTGTCGCAACAGGTAGACCATTTTTTAGAATTACAAAAATACTAAATCAACTTGATATTATTAGTGATAAAATATATTGTATATGTAATAATGGAGGTTTGATTATTTCTACTGATGGATCTAAAGTGTTATATGAAGAAAATATGCCACATGAACATGCAGTTGAATTAATTGATCTTGCAATTAAACATGATGTTAATATGCTTGTTTATCAAAGAGAATATATTAATACCGATCACTTAGATGAATGTGTTACAATATTAAATGGTGAACCTCGTTTAAGATTAATTGATGGAACTAAAGAAGATTTAAAGAAAATTCCTAATATTTGTAAAGTAGTTTATAATGGTACACATGAAAAACTATTAGAATTTAAAAGTAAAGTTCCAAATGAAATATTAGAAAAATATAATTTTGTATTTAGTGGATTAGATTTCTTAGAAGTAAACAATAAAACTATTGATAAAGGTGTTGCAATTAAAAGACTTGCACAAATATTAGAAGTAGATGAAGATAATATCTATGCAGTAGGCGATGAAGAAAATGATTTAGCGATGATTAAATCATGTAAAAATGGTTGCTGCGTTTCTAATGCGAATCCTAAATTAAAAGAAGTTGCTAAATATATTACGCTATCTAATGAAGAAGATGGTGTTGCCGCTTTAATCGATAAAAAAATATTAAATGAAAAAATTATCGTAAGTGCTTGTTTACTTGGAGATAACTGTAAATATAGTGGTGGTAATAATCTAAACCAAAACATTATTGACGATTTAAAGGATTTTACAATCATTAAAATTTGTCCTGAAGTGTTTGGTGGATTACCTATACCAAGAATTCCTGCTGAAATAATTAATGATAAAGTTATTAATAAAGAAGGAATTGATGTTACAAAACAATATTATGATGGTGCAAATATTGCACTTGAACTTGCAAGAAAAAATAATGTTAAAAAAGCTATTTTAAAAGCAAAAAGCCCATCATGTGGTGTTGGTAAAATTTATGATGGATCATTTACTAATACTTTAATTGATGGATTTGGTGTAACTGCCAATATATTTAAACAAAATAATATAGAATTATATACAGAAGAAAATTATCAAGAAATTATAAAGAAAAAGAGTTGAAATTATGAAAAAAATATTGAAATCAGTGGTACTTAAAACATTTTTAACAATTATTATTAGTGTTTTAGTTGTATTTGGTATTACTGTTGGAGGAATAAAATTACATCGTTTAAATTTATCTAAACGATATAATTTTGATTATTTAAAAGGTACTTCAAACAAAGTTATTTTGTTTGTAGGTGATGGTATGGGCGAAGAACACATTGAAGTTACTGAAGCGTATTATGAAAAAGAACTTTCATTTACTAAATTTAAGAAAAAAGGTTTTGTGTCTACTGCATCACTTAATGTATTAAAATCAACAGATAGTGCATCTACTGCAACAGCTATTGCAACTGGAGAAAAAGTACATAATAAAGAAATTTCTACATTAAATAATAAAAAATTATCAACTTTAACTGAGTATTTCAAAGAAATAGGTCTAGGAGTTGGTTTAGTAACAACAGATTATCTATATTCACAAACTATTGCTGCTTTTTCTTCACATACTGAAAATGAAGAAAATATTGAAGACATTATTAATCAACAATCATCTAGTGGTGTAGATTTATTTTTAGGAAGTGGTCGAGAAAAATATACTGGTACACGTTTTACATTCAATGATAATGGTTATCATTATTTTAACAACTACCGAGATATCGATATTACTAAAAATAAGATTTTAGGAGTGTTTGATGAACTTGTGGATGAAACTACTCCAAACACTATTCCTTCATTAGATGTTTTAACTAAGATAGCTGTGGATTTTATGGAATTAAATTTCCCTGATGGTTATTTTTTAGTGATTGAATGTGGTCATATTGATAAAATGAGTCATAATGTCAATATTTTTGATATGATGGAATATTTAGAAAATTTTGATAAATCTGTTAACGATACATATGAAAGATTAAAAGATGATAAAGATTGTACAATCATTGTAACATCTACTCATGAGACTGGTGGGCTAAATTATAATGGAGAATCAAAAGATGATATTAATAGTATGGATTTAATTACTTATGATGGTCATACTTTAGTTGATGTTCCTTATTATATACACACATCAAATAAAGATATCGATAAATATTTCTTACCTCAAATTATCGATAATACAGATATTTATAAAATTTGTAAGGCTTTGTTAAGCGATTAGGCTTATTCAAAGTCTTTTTTTATTATTTTGAATAAAATAATAAGAGGTGAAAATATGAAATTTATATTATTATCTTTAGTATTTGGAATGCTTACGTTTTTATTAACGACAATTGGAGCTTTTACTGTTTATAGTATAAGACAAACAAATAAAAGATTAATTGCGCTTTTTTTAGGCTTTGGTGGAGGTGTAATGGTAGCTGCAAGTTTTTTCAGTTTAATACTTCCAGCAATAAATTTTTGTGATAGTTTAAATTATCAGGGATGGTTAATTTGTCTAAGTGGATTTATAATCGGAATAACTATTATATTAATAGTTGAAAAATGTTTATATCCTAACAATGATACACATAATCAAAATAATATTAAATTAATGGTTTTAGCAGTAATTATACATAATATTCCTGAAGGCCTTGCGATAGGTGTTGCATTTGGCTCTGTTGCTTTAGGGGTTGATAATACTTCAATACTTGCTCCAATTATGCTTTCTATTGGAATAGGACTTCAAAACTTACCTGAAGGTGCAGCTATATCAATACCATTACATAGTATAGGAATTAGTAAGAAAAAGTCATTTATAATAGGTGCATCTAGTGCAATTGTAGAACCTATTTGTGCAGTTATTGGAGTTGTTTTAGTAACTTTAATTAAATCTATATTACCTATTGTTTTAAGTATTGCTGCAGCAATAATGATATTTGTTGTAATTGATGAAATAATATCACTTGGTCATGAATATCATAAAAGACTTACAAGTATTGGTTTCATTGTGGGATTTGTAATTATGATGATTTTAGATTTAATGTTTAATTAAAAAAGCTCCGAAAGGAGCTTATTTTAAGTAAGTATAAATGGCTTGAAGGGTTATATAGGTTATATACAACCCTTCAACATATAATTATGCTGCTAAAGCACAATTAATAACACAAGTAATAGGGACAAAACATTGAACACAACAAAAGCAATTAATTTTCACAGTAACTGTATAAGTAGTACAAGTTAATTCTGTATCTGCAAGTTGTAATAATCTTAGTACTACAATATCTCCTTTAACTTCCTCAACTCTAAAGCGATTAGCTAATTCAGTAGTATTGCCAATAGGAACAGTTAAAGCTTCGTTACATAAATATACAGCAATAGGTTTGGTATTAAATACAGGAGCAATCACACATGTATTACAAGTACCAATGGCGTTTGCTGCAATAGCATCTTTTTGCATTTTATCAATTCTTCTTAATAATTCAGCAATAGATCCATTATTTGTGTTATTTGTATTTGTATTAGCAATTTCAATACAAGCCATTTATTTCACCTCACTTACACTATATAATATGAATATTTAATAAAAGTGTCTAGGTTAAAGTTGTAATATTTGAAAAAAAACTAAAAATAGTGTATACTATTAGTATAAAATAATGGAGGTATCATATGTTTTTAGAAATTCAACCAGTTATCTTTTCAATTCTTTTCCCATTATTATGTATCTTTATTCCAGTTGTTGTTTTATTAGTAGTTGTACTAGTAAAAAAAGCAAAAAAAGAAATAGTTAGAAATCGTAAACTTAAAGCTAGTAATGGCTTTGATTATGAAGTTTATTTTGGTGGAAGTGAAAATATTGAAAATGTTGAAATTAAAATGTCTAGAGTAAATGTTACTGTTAAAGATGTAGAAAAAGTAGATTTTGACAAACTAAAAGATCTTAACATGGGGATTTTAGTTGTTGGCAATGTTGTTAAATGTGCTTCTGCTGAATTTGTATCTTTAGTTGAAAACAATTTAAACAAATAATAAATAAGGAATAAGTAATACTTATTCCTTATTTTTTTAATGCACTATATAATTGATTAACAATATCTTTTCTAAATTCATTAGATGAATTACTCCAAATTAGTTCTAAAAACACTCCAAGTCCTGGAAGTGTTTTTTCTTCATTTGAAGAAATAGCTTCGTTAATAGTTTGATGTAATTCATCATTAGTGGCTTTTTTAAAGTTTTCAATAATTGATTTTCTAATATTTATTTCCATATAAATCTCCTTTTTATAATAGTATTTACTAAAATTATAATAATATGCTTATTTTTCTTATTAAACTTCAAAATATGATATACTAATTAAATATTAATTTTAGAGGTGTATTATGATTGACTTTAAACAAATAGTAGAAAATAATAAAGAATTA
>JAZOLP010000013.1:0-1831 GCA_045653225.1 Bacilli bacterium | reverse complement strand
TTTTACAAAAAAATAAAACACTTATAAAAAGTGTTTTATTTGATATATTTTGGTTTAATTTTATTATATAAAATAATAATAATAGGAATAAGAATAATTTGCAGAATGATTCCTGGTATTGCGTTGATAATTGTACCAGTAAAGAAAATACTAAAACTATAATCAGCAAAACCTAATCCCATTAAAATAAACATAACAATACCAAAAACAATTCTACCAATAATCATTGAACAAATTAATGATAAATAGATTTGTATATTATTATTTTTTATTAATTTTCTAAATATTACATTATAAAAGATACCAGCTGTAAAACCATATGTCGCAAGCTCAAATGACATAGCAAATCCAATCGGGAATAATGGTAGCATTCCTAGAGTGACAAAGCGTAAAATTGGAGCTATAATACCTACAATAAATCCATATGGCCATCCACATATAAAACCACACAAAATAACAGGCAAATGCATTGGACATAACATAGACCCAACCTCTGAAGTTTGTCCAGTTAAAAAGGTAATACATAACTTAAAGCAAGAAATAATGAGGATAAGACTATTTTGTATAAACTGTATTTTGTTTTCTTAAGAGTTTTTCTATAATGTTTCTTTTAAAATCTTTTTCAATACTGGGTATAAATATTCAGCCATTGAAATAAATCCATAATCTGTAGGATGACAACCATCTACTGTTTTTTCAGATATATTATTTTTACCAAGAACCTTTGAGCCATCAATATAATATAGATTTGGATCATTAGATTTTTTAACATAATTCTTTTGATAGTTTCTAATCTTCTTTTCAGTTTCCTTATAACCATCATCATGGAATTCAATATACATCATAATTTTACTTACAATTACAATAGGAATAGTAGGATATTTGCTTCTTAAACATTTAACAAAATTATCTAAAGTAGCTTTTAAACGATCAAATGTAACGTTTGCTTCATAATCAAGAACAAACATTTTAACATTTTCTATCTCGCTTAACGCTTCCGCAATTTCTATATGTCCTTTACCATTACCAGAAAAACCATAATTTAAACACTCTATTCCAAGCATTCTTGATAAAATTTGAGTGTAACTCATACCAGGTCTACTTGCACATCCACCTTGTGTAATAGAAGTTCCATAAAAGACAATTTTATCCTTTGTTTTAAATAAATCGTTACATGGATATATATTACTACTTGGATTAACTCCAATCAAAACTTCTTCTACTGTTGCATATAATGGAAAATTTAATACAAATAATTTATTCTCATCAAATAATTCCTGATGATTAAAATATGTAAACTCATATTCTGTTTTATTAAAATCAAAATTACTTGTGCGATAGAATTTCATATCTTGATATGTAGATCCAATATATAAATCAAAGCCAGCTTGACCAGTATAAGGCATATGTCCCATATGAAACTTAAAACTAAGTTTAACTTTAATTTTTAATAAATTAGTATTCGAATAAAAAGCAACAATACCACCGCTACTATTACCCGCAAGTACATCAACACTTCCTTCAAGACTAGGTAACACATCATCTAACTTCTTAGATAATCTATGATATCTTTTGTCTTCATTAAACCAATACAATCCATAAACTTTTACCAAATCATTTGATTTTGGATCAATATATAATATATCTTCATTAGATTCCTTATTAATAAAATTACTATCTACCTTTTTAATATCAATTGTCTTACTCATAATAAACCTTCTTTTTGTAAAATGTTTTTTATATTATACAATAATTTATCTGTTATATCAAATATTATTATATATAAAATAAGCTAGTTAATCTTTATAATGACTAACTAGCAATATATTTT
>JAZOLP010000012.1:0-2061 GCA_045653225.1 Bacilli bacterium | reverse complement strand
AAGAAAAAGTTAATCATACTCTTATTGGTCCAATTAATGGTAATACTTTTTATCCTTATCGTTTTGTAATTGATAATTTTGATTGGATATTATACCCCGATTTAAATAATACTAAAGATACTTTAGATCTTTTTTATCAACAAGGATTTAAGATTAATCAGTTATATAGTTCAACTCTTGGAACAGTTAATGAAAAGGTGTATACGTATGCTAGAAAATGTAAATTACCTAGTGATTTAGAAGTGAAAGTTGTTGAGGGAGAAAGTTGTTATCAATACATTGAAGATTTATACGATGTTGCTGTAGAAGCCTTTATCCAAGCTGATTATTATGAGGAAATATCAAAAGAAGATTTTTTTGATATGTATTTAGATGCATTAAAACTTTGTTCACCAGATCTTGTTTTGATTTATCAACAGGAAAAATTAGTCGCCTTTCATTTTGGTTATGAAGATTTGGAAAAACGATTCTATGTGTCTAAAACGATTGGTATTAAGAAAAATTTCAGAAATAAAATTGTTTTAATGAAATTAATAGATTATGCTTATACTTTAATGATTAAAAAAGGATATAAAGAAGTATTATATCACTTTCAAAATGAAAGAACCAAAACACTTGCTGCAATTCATAAAGGTTGTGAAATAAAAAAGAAATACTACGCATTATTGGAGTATAAAAATGAAAAAAAGTTGTAAGTATTGCTTAAATGATTATACTGTAAGAAATATAAAAATATCTGAAAATGGCAAGTGTAATTTTTGTAACACATATGATGAATACTATGAAAGACTTCACAATTATGATGCTTTAGAAACGCTATTTAAAGAAAAAATCAAAAATACTGAAGGTTATGACTATGATGTAGCAGTAGGATTTAGTGGGGGAAAAGATTCAGCTTATGTTCTTTATAAATTAGTGAAAGAGTACAACTTACGTGTGTATGCATATACTTTAAATAATGGTTTTTTATCAGATGAAGCTAAAAAGCGTATAAATGATATTGTTAAAGAATTACAAGTAGATCATGAATATATAGAATGTGATACAACGTTATTAAAAAAAATCTATAAACAAATTACAACCAAATATCTATCACCATGTATTGCTTGTAGTTTTCTAGGATACGCAGTAATGATTAATGAAACATCAAGAATTAATGCGAAAGTCGGTATCCATGGTAGAAGTACATATCAAATGTTTAAAAACTTTTCAATAGATGTGGATGATATTTTTAAACCATTTATTTTAACAGGTTTAGAAAAAGATGTTGATTTAAATGAATTATATAAGAATATACTAAATAAAATAGAACTTTTAGTTGATAAAAATTTAAAAAGAGAAATTGAAGAAAAGTTATTAAATGATGCTTTCACAAAAGGTTTCAGAGAGTTTGTTGCATATTTTCTATATCATCCCTACCATAAAGAAGAAGTCGTTGACTTTTTAAAAACAAATACTATTTGGGATTTTGAAACGGAAGCAGAACACTTTGATTGCATGATACATTATGGGGCTTGGTATTTAAAATCATTAACAGCAAGACGTGACCATCTTCTTCCTGAATATAGTGTAATGATAAGGGAAAAACATTTGACAATAGATGAAGTTAAACAGTTAATGAATAAGAAAATAGATATAAATAGAGCCAAAAAAGAACTTAAACTATTTTGCCATTATAGTAAAGTGAACTATCATAAACTCATGTTAAAAGCAAAAATTTATTCGAAAAGATGGTGGTAAAGTGCGACTTTTTTTGAGGAAATATGTTCTTATTTTATTAATAAGCGTATGTATATATACCCTTCTTTATATGTTAAAGAAAAGTAATATTGGTTATTTTAATTTTGATTTTTTTAATGTTTTAATAGTAACATTACTAATTAGATTATTTGATGATTACAATGATTTTGAAAAAGATTTTGTTAATAAAAAAATCGTTTTTAACAAGAAAGTAATTTTAATATTAATTAGTTTAGTTTTTGTTGTATCAATTATTTTTATTCTACTGAGCAAAAACTATTTATTTTTTAGTATTTTAGGATTATTATTAATTAGTTTATT
>JAZOLP010000011.1:0-8152 GCA_045653225.1 Bacilli bacterium | reverse complement strand
ACTGACAACTGCATATATTTTTTTCATGAGAATACCTCCATTAGATTCCTCGAATACTTGTTAATTAAATTCATTTCCCACAAAAAGATCGTCGTGGATTGGTTGAAAAAATATAAGATAGTAAAACGTCAACCATATGTATTTGACAGCAGCAAGATATTGTTATATAATAGAATATAATTTCCAACAAAAATCCATCATTCAGGAACAACTAATTCTTTAGTTAAATCTTCACAAAAAGTAACAGGTTGTTTTTCCCAATTAGGAAGCCAATATATTTTATCTAAATGAGTAACTTCAATATCTAGTTTTTTTGATAATATATGTGATAAATAAGTTTTACCACTACCAGCAGAACCTATTATTAAAATTCTATTATATTTGCTCATCAGCAATTCTCCTTAATGTTATTTTTGTTGATAAGTATTTTTATATTTACGTATTAACTATTATACAACATTTTTGAATTTTTTTCTTCGAAATTGCATTTATGAAAAAAGCTCTTTAGATAAACTAAAGAGCATTTAATTACATTAAGATATCTCCATAATTACCACTACCAGATGTGCCAGACATGATAATTGCGATGAATGCAATAATAAATAATAAAATCATACATATTAAGTTAGCAATAAAACCAAAGATAGCTTTACCATGATTAGTATGTGATTTTTTACCAATAATTGAAAATACAAAACCAGGTATAGATAATTCACTACCAAGTATAGCAATAACATATGCTAATTCAGGAATTCCTAAAGTTATAATAGATAAAACTAATGATCCGATATTAACAAAGCCAAAAATCATACCTATTAGTGCAAAAACTTTAAACACTTTTTTCTCTTTTTTTGGAACAAAATAATCATTATTTCCTTCATAATTATTTATAACTTCAACAGGTGCTTGTTCCTTTTCTACTTGCGAACCACAATATGGGCAAAAAACTGTACCCTCAAGTAATTCAACACCACAACCTTTACACTTTTCCATAATTTTCCTCCTATTTTTTATTTAACATCTTTCTAATCTTCTCATGAATATTTTCAACTTGTTTACTTTCTTTAATGCCAAATACACAAAAATTTGCGAAGTGTTCACAATTATTATATAACAAATTATAATCTCCTTCACCTAATTTGTCTAACGCAAGTTCAATAGTTTTTTCATATGAGAATTTAGTTTTTAATTCTTTCTTTGAATATTGTCTAACTTCTAAAAAACCACCATTTAGAAATTCTTCTACTTTAGATTTAATAACTCTAATTTCACTATGGTCTTGATACATATCAAATGGATGACCAAACTCTACTACTTCATCATTACCAATATATATACCATGATGATAGTATCCATTTACTTTAACTCTTATATGATCCCCAGGAATAGGATCTACCATTTTCCAAGTTTCCATTATTTACTACTAATATATTTTACTACATCCCCAACAGTTTCAAAAGTATTAAATGTAACATCACTCATATCAATACCAAACTGTTCTTCAATAGCAACCATTAGATAAATCATACCAACACTAGATACGCCTAAATCATTAACGATTTTAGCATCCAATGTCATTTTATCTACATCTTGACCACGATTAACTACAAGAACAAATATTTTCTTTAGTTCATCTAAAATTTTTTGTTCACTCATTTTATAAAGCCTTTCTAGGTCTAATAATTTTCATGCTTGGACTTCTCTTAAAGTCTTCAGTTCTAATTACAACCTTTTGAATTTGTTCATAATCGAATAATGTTTTATTAAGTTCTTTAATTAAATCTTCTACATAAGTTTGTACATCATTAATTCCTAAAGGTCCAATAACTGCAGGTCTTAAAATAACCTCAACTTGAAGAATTTCTGCGCCAAATTCATTAGTTTCTAATGTTACTAAACTATCTTGAATAACATCTAAACTATTTACTTTATCCTCAATATACGCAGGAGAAACATTTTCACCATTTGATAAAACGATAATGTCTTTGATACGACCTGTAATATATAAGAATCCATTTTCATCAATTCTTACTAAATCACCAGTTTTAAACCACCCATCTTCAAATGCAGTTTTATTTTCTTCTGGTTCATTATAGTATGAATCAAGAAGATTATCACCTTTTAACCAAAGTTCATCATTAACAATCTTAATTTCTTGATTTGGATATAAGAAACCTACTGATGTTGGATTATTTAATCCTTCAGGATTACCACTTACTAAGTTAGCAGTTTCTGTTAAACCATAACCTGGAAGAAGTGTTACCCCAAACTTAGGGAATTCTTCTACTAAATATGGAGGAACACTTGCGCCTCCACAAATAATAGTTCTTAAATTTCCACCTAAGAAGCCAAGACCAAATTGTTTAGTAAGATTTAAGAAGATTTCTGCAAGAGCAGGCACTACAATTAAAATTGTAGGTTTAACTTCTTTAATTTCTTTAAACATTGTTCTTTTATCTAAAGAAAAATAAATAGTACTACCAGTAAATAAAGCAGTTAATAAGTTTCTGATTAAACCAAATACATGAGTAAGAGGCATAATAGAATAATAAACATCATTAAATACTTCTTTAATCCCATATGTTCCATTTAATGTACCAGTCATAATTGCTTTATGAGAAAGAACAGCTCCTTTACTCTTACCTGTTGTTCCACCAGTTAAAACAATACATGCAGGATCAGTTTCTTTGATATTATAATTTAATTCATGTTCTGTAACATTATATTCACAAATTTTAATAAACTTTACTTGTGGAGCCATTTTTTTAGCAAATTCCACTTTTTCTTCTAAAGCTTCTTCATAGAATAGACATGTTAATTGGTACTTCATACAACAACCAAAGATAGTCTTATCATCTAATTGGAATGGTAGAAGTGTCGCAACAGTACCATAAGCCATTACACCAAGTGATGTTTTTACAAAATCATAATTATTATTACAAATTACACCTACATTTGATTTTAATGCGATATTTTCATTAGAAAGAACACTTACAGTTTTCTTGACATCACTTAGTAGTTCTTTATATGTAACATTTTTAATACTACTTCCAACCGCAACTAAATCTGCGTAATCTTTTTCTATTTTATCTAAAAATAGTGGAATTGTTTTATCAATAGTTAACTTTTTAAAAGTTTTGCTATCAGTATATTTTTCAAAATAATTCTTTGTTATTAACATATTATACTCTCTTTCTATTTAGTAATTAATTTTTTCATTTCTATTTCTTGTTCTTCTAACTTCTTAGTTACTTTTTCAATTTCAGTTACTGAGGGAATTGGAGAATCCATTAAACTTAAAACATCAATTTTATCACTAAATACTACTTGTTGTCTTTGCCACCAATGTTTGTTTTTATGGATATATACTTGAACAATTGGAATCTTACAAAGGGTTGCAAACATTACTGCCCCTGATTTATATTCATCATTAGAGTTTGCAGTTTGTACATGTCCTTCAGGGAATACACATACTAAATGACCATAATCAATAACATTTCTTACATCTTTAAATGTTTGCATAGCTACATTTTGTTTATTTATTTTAATACATCTAATTGTACTAAAGAAGAAATTTTTTGTTTTTGTAGAAAATAAATCTTCTGTTGCAATAAAACTAATTCTTCTATTCCAAAGAGCAGTCATTAAAATAACGGGATCAATATATGTCGCATGATTACTTACTAATATAAATGGACCTTTAAATAAATCTTTTTGTTTTTTTCCATTTAAATAGTGATACTTTAATCTTAATATTAATAATGTAGGAATAGCACCAGTGATTTTAATAAAATCGTATGCCCAATATCTAAGATCAAAGATTTTTTTAAATATATTAATTTTCTTCTTTTTCATTTATTATTTTCTCCAAATTAGAAATGTAATCTTTAACATAATTACAAATATAATCTATATTTTCTTTTTCTGATTTATTATCATCATAAAGATCAGACGCATAAATCTTTTCTCCAATTATTACTTTAGTTCTTGTTTTTTTAGCATAACTACCATTAGTATATACTGGTATAATTGGAGAATTTGATTCTAACGCAAGATATACAAAACTTGGTTTGAATTCATTTAATGTTGTTTCTTCTTTTAAAGGTAGTCGTGCCTCAGGATATATTTCAATAACTTTACCTTTATTTAATAAACTTATACATTTATTTAAAAAACTAAAATCAGCACTTTCTCTTTCTACTTTAATACAGCCAATTTTTTTTAAGAACCAGCCAAATAATTTTCCTTTGTTAAACATTACTTCACCTACTACAGTATATATATCTCTAAAGAAGAATAGATACATATAAAGTGCAAAGTCAAATAATCTTTTATGATTAGAAACAATTATTGCACTACCTTTAATACGTCTATTAGAAAAGTTTTTATTGACGTAATAGACTTTCTTTCTAAAATAAAATATTTGTGGGATTAAGCCTGTTAGCTTAACAAACCATAAAACTAATTTACACATTCTAAATCCTTAAGTAAATGATTAAGTTGTTTTTGCATAATTATTAAAGAAATAATATTTAATCCAAATAAACCAAGTACTAAATGTAAAATACTTAAATCTTTAATGTTATAACCAAAACTATTTAATTTATTTACAATTTTTTTATTTAATTTATACGCAGTAACACCATAATATAATGGAATAAAAATACCAATTATAAAGTGTACTAATTTATTTTTTACGCTATCAAATTTATCAACACTATTAATAATTAAATATTGCCAAATAAATCCAAAAAGCGAACCAGTTAATATCCAAAGAACACTATTTACTAAAATACTTTCTTCTTCATATAGTGTAATTTTTTCTACTGGGAATAAATCTTGTTTTTTATTATATTCTTCTTCTAAACCTATTTCTTTTGCAACTTCTTCTGCAGAATAATGTTTAGGCATCTTAAAAGCGAAGATAAAACCAATAATACAAAATACAGAAACTATTACTGGTACTAATAAAGTTCCTAAATTATAAACATTATTGACAGTTGTGTGTAACATAAATGATGCGTCTACTGCATTTTCAGCCCAAACAACTTCTAAATGTTTATTTATAAAGAACATCTTTAAATTTTCATAAACTAGTGAACTTGCGATTGCACTAACAATACTTGTGGTAAATGCTTGTGCCGCAAAATACATTGCAGAGTGATTTTTCTTTGTTAGTTTTTCTTCAACACTAGATATTTGTGCAGGGATTAAATAAGGCATCATAAAGAATGCACCAATTGACCATGAACCAACAACACCACCAATAGCTCCAATAATTAATTGTAGTGTTTTATTATTATCACCCATAATAATTCTGTTATTAATAACAAAAGTTAAAATACAAAATGCAAAAGATAATAGACATGTTTGATATGCAAATCTTAATCCTTTTCTTGCTTTTAACTTATTAAATAAATATAACATTAAAGGAACAGGTGCAAAAGCACAAGTATTTAAAATTGCCATTTCTGTACCATTCATTCCCATCCCACCTGTAATCATTGCGTTCATCGCAACTAAAAACATTTGAAGACCAAAGAATGAACAACAGTTAACAACACACCATCTTAAAAATGGTTTATTTGTAAATGTTAATTTAATACTTTCAAATAATCCAACTTTTTCTTCTTCACTAAGTGGTGTAATATCATAACCTTCTTTAATGGCTTTTTCTTCAAATTTATCTCCTTCTTTTATCATAAATAAAGGTATTAACATTGTAGCCATTAAAGGTAATAAAATCATTGCAAATTTATCAATATGCATCTTAAATACATCTAGCAAAAGAGGTACTAAAGCATATACTAAACAATATGAAATTGTATCAAAAAATGATTTAAAACTTGATACTCTTAATCTTTGATTATCAGTTGCACAAACAGTTGATAAACTACCATAAAATGCAATTAAACTCATTGTATAACAAGAAAAAAATACAAGTGCCCAAGATACAATCCAAATTGTGTTACCTAATTGATGAGTTGCTCCTTCTCCAAAGATTGGAATCCAACAAAATAAATAAGCAAGCGTCATCGGGATAAAACAAATCGCAATTGGAGGTCTACGTTTTCCCCATTTAGTTTTAAGACTATCTGTAAGAGCCGCAAGCGGAATATCTACAATGCCATCAAATACTTTAGATAAAGCCCAAAGAAGTGGAAATATTGCAGGTAAAATAAAACATGCAGAACTAATAGCTTGATAACTTCCATCAGGAAGTGCTGCCGGGTTTATCGCATCAGTAAAGAAAGCTCCCATTAAAATCATTAATAAATTCGGACCAAGACCAGATGCCGCAAATAATATTTCTTTCCATTTTTTATCTAATGTTACATATTTTTTCATATGAAACTCCTTTAATTAATTTTACTGATAATAAAATTTGCAAATTGTAAAACAGTATAACAAGGTTCTAAACTAGTATTAAATTTAATATCATATTTTTCTTCTAGTTTAACTAGTAATGTTAAATAATCTAAACTTGTAGCTCCTAAGTCTAAAATAAAATGAGCATTAATATCAATATCGGCATTAGAGTTTAATAATTCATTAAATATAATTTTTACTTCTTCAATGACTTTTAAAGTAACTTCATTTAAGTCTTCTAATTTAATTACTTTAAGTTCAGTAAATGGACAAAGATTTACCTTTTTTTCATTAATCCATCTTCTAAGAAGCTTTCTTGATACTTTTACAGCAGTAGGTGAAATAATAGGATCAAAAGTATAATATACTTTGTCAATATTATATTTCTTATTTCTTAATTCATCTAAAACTTCTTTTACTTCATTATTAATATGATTAATTCTTACTTCGCTTAAGTTTTTATTTAATTCTAATACTAAAGATAAATAATTTAAACCATCACTTTCTAATCCAAGAAGCGAAAATCTTTCAACACTTGGTAGATTAATGATTGCTTCAACTACATCTGGATTAATTTTTTCACCACTTGATGTAAGAACAACATCATCAGTTCTTCCTTCAATTAAATAATTACCTGATTTGTCAACTTTTACAATATCAAAAGTATTAAAATAATCATCATGATTAATATCAATAATACTATCTTTTGTAATGATTTTTTTACAAATTCCATCACTTTTTACCAGCAATTGACTTGCTTCATTAATTTTATATTCAACTGTTTCAAAAGGTTTTCCAATAAATCTGTTAATTCTTTGATTTGCTTTATACGATAATTCAACAGAAGTAATACCAATTTCAGTCATTCCATAACCATTAAATAACGGATAACCGATTCCATTTATAACATATGATGCGTCATATGATAAATAACTACCACCACTTATCATAAATGCAACACTTTCGCCAAATACTTTTTCTCTTACTTCACCAAATAATTTCTTAGTAATTTTTAATCCAAGTCTTGGACAAATAGATTGTAATTTATTAGATAGTTTTAAACCTTTATAAAACTTATTTTTAGTTTTTTCATCTTGTTTATTAACTTCTCTGATAAGTGTTTTATGAACAGTATGCCATAACATCGGTACCGCAAATATATGTGTTACTTCATGTTTTTTGATTGTTCTAATTATTGTATCACTACTTAAGTCTTTTAAGAATACAAAACATCTACCAAAAAATGCAAACCAAAAATAAGATGCCATTAAACCAAATATATGATAAAATGGTAAAAATGCAAGTTGTTTTAAATAACCATGATAATGTGTTTTAATAATTTTATTTTTTTTACAAATTAAATTAGAATTTGTAATTTGTGTACAAATTGATTTACCATCATAAATACAAATTTTAACATTTAAACTTGTTGCAGATGTACATAATGCTATTTCGTTAGCCCAAATAAATTCATCTTTATTAAAACTTGTAATGCTGTCATAATTAAATCCAACAACGTTAATCTTATTTCCTTCTACATCATAATCGCTATCACAGATAATATCTTTGATATTTAATCTTTCAATGATTTGATTGTTTAAAATACTACCTAGTCGAATATTTAATAATACTGGAATTTTATTATTCATTAAAATAGCATATAATGATGTAATGAATTCTAACGAATTTTCCATCATTAATCCTACATATAGAGATTTTTTGTTTAAAAGTCCTTTTAAATATGTAGCCATCTTGTATGAATATATATAACATTCATTATATG
>JAZOLP010000010.1:0-1503 GCA_045653225.1 Bacilli bacterium | reverse complement strand
ATATTATATATAATAAGGTGTAGTTTTCTTGGGGATTGTAGCCCAATATCTTTTCATGGCTTCTGATTGTCTTTTGGATGTTGTTTGTTCCTGCGCTGCGGTCTTGTTGGCATGATACTGTTTCATAGATGTAGAAATCTTCTGCTTTGTGTTGTCTGGTAACTCTCTGTATATTCTTTTCATGGTTTATTTAGTTTATATACTATAAATAGTTGAACTTTTAAAATTTGTATTTTTTTTAAAAAAAATATGCGTCCTATTGGTGGGTATGCTTATTATACCACTCTCTCGGCTGTTTTTGGGGCGGGTTTCATTAAAAAAATAAATACCACTATTAAGAAAAAAAATACTATATTTGTAGGTTCGGACTTCTTGTGTATTTACATATTTTTGAGGAATAATCAATAAAAATCCGCAAAAATCTCACAAAATTACGCTTTTTTATTTTTTTTAAAATTTAATTAAAATAAAAAATATCCGGATGATGTGAACTTTATTTTTTGTAAATTTAAATATTTTTATAAAAAAAAACAATGCTGGAAAGATATGTTTTATATTTTTTAAAAATAAATAAAAGCACAATTTTAAAAAAAATATTATATTTGTATCGTTTAACAAATAAAATATAAAATCACTTAAACGATATGAATACAAAATATAAATTTAATATTGATAAATTAGAGATTACTTACACTTGCTCTGGAGAGATTCGAGAACTATTCGCAAATATTATAGATGAACATATCTGTGGAGAAGACAATGATGTACGGGTGGTGCGTACAGCATGCACTACTTACTGCCATAACTTTGCTGTGTATTGCACTAATATGTACGTGGGGCAACTATTTTTTGATACTCCTAATCCCAATCGTCCACATATATATTTGGCTGTTGAGAATGAGATACTATATACATGTGTGGCAGGGTTGTCATATATAGAGCAAGCATTACACTTATCTTATTATCGCATAAGTAAGTTGGAAATATGCCTTGATACCAATGTTAATGTTATTAATAGGTTCTATCGCCTTTTAAAAGATGAAACCAAAACTCTCATTATTAATAATAAGGTTATCTATGATAGATATGCCATTATTAATAAGCTTATACACTATTCTACAGGTTCTTTAAAGAATATTCGTAGGATTAAGTCTTTCATTTTAAAAGGCAATGAGATTGAATTGGTTGCCTACAATAAGCAACAAGAGATAGACAACATCAGCAAAAAGGAGTACATAAAAGAGAACCTTCAAATGGATAAGAAGATATACAGATTAGAGATTAGATTTACTAATTTCAAGCAAATTCAGAAGGCTCTAACGATGTCTTACGTAGATATTAATGATTTATATTATTATCCTTTTGAAGACTTGCTGGAGCAGATATTTGTTACTACTTTAAATAGGATTATAAGATTAAGTAATAATCAATGTGTTTTAAATTATTTATTAAAAATAAATTAGTTATTTGTGTGTCTTATACATAATTACAGTTGTAATATAT
>JAZOLP010000009.1:0-2255 GCA_045653225.1 Bacilli bacterium | reverse complement strand
AAAAAGAATTAAAAATAATATTTTTTTCAATTTATTCCTCCTTTCAACATTATTATTTACAAATAAAAATGTAATAACCAATGTATTTAATGGATACATGATTATTACATTTTTTTAATTTTTTTAATTAAATCATCAATTGAAATATGATATTTTTCTTTTAATTCACTTCGTTTACCACAGCAAATATAAGAATCACTTAAACAAATACTTTTAACTTTTACATTAAGATCATGTTCATTTACAAATTGAAGTATTTTACTAGCGAGAGAACCAGAATAAATAACATCTTCATAAATATATAAAGTTGAATTTTCTTCAAGTGATAATAAAAATTCTTCATCAATAGGATTTATACAAGGAACATTAACTATACCTACATCTAATTTTTTAATTTCTTCATTTAAATATACTTCATCAAAGTTAGGACTATAACTTAAGATATAATCTTTTGATGGTTTTAAAATTTTCCATTTAAATGAATTATCAAACGTATCTAAATCAAGTTTGATTGAATCTTTTGGATATCTAATAATAACAGGTCCATCAATATTTTCTAACGCGTAAATAATCATTTTTCTTGCGTCTGATATAGATGTTGGATTTAATATAGTTAAACCAGGAATAGATGCATACATAGCAAGATCATAAATACCTTGATGAGTATCTCCATCATTAGGTACTATTCCAGCATGATCTACACAAAAAATTACTTTTGAATTAATCCTTGCTATATCATGAATAATTTGATCATAAGCTCTTTGTAAGAATGTAGCATAGACAAAATAAACAGGTTTTAGACCATTTAACGCCATTGCTGATGCCATAATAGCACCATTTTCTTCAGCAATCCCAATATCTATAAATTGTTTTGGAAATTCTTTTTGGAAATGTTCAACTTTTGTACCAAGAGCCATTGCAGGACATAAAACTCTTAATAAATGTCCATTATTTCCTTTAGCATACTCACATAATTGCTCTGCGATTATTTCACCATAATAATTTAGATTTTCATCTTCATTAAACTTTCCAGTTTCAATATCGAACGATGGAACGCCATGCCATTTACCATTTTTATCATCTTCAGCGAATGAATAACCCATACCTTTTTTTGTTTTTATATGTAAAACTAATGATTTCGGTGAGTTTTTAGCAACAGTTAAATATTTTATAAGTTCATCAAAATCATGGCCATTAATATTTTCAAAATATTTAAATCCTAAACTAGTAAATAAGTCTACTTTATATACATAATATTGAAGTGCACGTTTAATTCTAAATGGAACAATTTTTTTAATAGCTTTTAATGTTTTATTAACACGTATTTTATTATATTGTTTAGCAATAAAACCCACATTTTTTGAAATACTCATATCATTGTCATTTACAATGATAATCATTTTTTGATTTGGTTTTGCTGCTAAATAATTTAAAGCTTCAAAACATAAACCATTTGATACAGATGCATCTCCAACAATAGCTATTACATCATTTATTTTATCTCTATTTTCTTCCTTCGCTTCTAAAAAACCAAGAGCAGCAGAAATTGATGTAGATGAATGCCCTGCTTCATAAACATCATGAACACTTTCGGTCATTTTAGCGAAGCCATCAATTCCATTTAAAGTTCTTAAAGAATCAAATTGCTCAAATCTACCTGTTAAAATTTTATGAGCATAAGTTTGGTGTGAAACATCAAAGATTAATTTATCGTATGGTGAATCAAAAACTTTATGCAAAGCAATTGTAAGTTCTACAACACCTAAATTAGATGCTAAATGACCACCATTTTTACTAGTAACTTCAATTATTTTATTTCTTACTTCATCAGCTAGAGAAGCTAATTCTTGTTTATTCATATTTTTTAAGTCAGTTAGTTTAAAATCTTTTAACATTTCATCACCTCCTTTATTAATTTTTTCTTTATATAACTATTTAATTATAGTTTCTCCTTCAGTTGTAACTTTTTTTACTACAACTTCTTTTGCTGCATCAAGTCTTTTTTTACATTCAATGCTTAATGCCATACCATTTTGATATACTTTAACACTTTCTTCAAGTGATAACTTACCACTTTCTAATAATTCTACTACTTTATTTAATTCAGCAAGTAGTTCTTCGAATGTTTTATTTTCCATTTTTTATTCCTCTTGTTTATTTATTTTGTTAATCACTGCAGTTGCAGTACCATCATTAAATTTAATATCAACAGTATCATTTACATTTAACTCATTAACATTATATACAATTTCATT
>JAZOLP010000008.1:0-29073 GCA_045653225.1 Bacilli bacterium | reverse complement strand
GAAACGTGGACTGTAACAATTTGTCCATTGACAGTAAGTTTTACTTTAAATACTGTATTTGGTAAAACTTCTACGAGTGTTCCTTCCATTTCGAAAACATCATTTTTCGACATTTAATCGTTCTCCTTTGTATCTTTAGTTAAAATTTCATAACCTTCTTCTGTAATCACTATCGTTTCTTCATAGTGTGCAGAAGGTAATTTATCGATAGTTATAACTGTCCAATTATCTTTAAGTACTTTAACATTCTTTTTCCCCATTGTTATCATTGGTTCTATAGCAAGTGTCATACCAGGTTTTAATATAGGTCCTTTACCTGCTTCACCAAAATTTGGGATCATTGGATCTTCGTGTAAAGCGCTCCCTACACCATGTCCAGTATATTCTTCAACAACATCATAGCCAAATGATTTGGCATAAGTTTCAATTGCATGCGATATATCGGATAGTCTATTTCCAGGTTTAGCATATTTTAACCCTTCAAATAGCGATTGTTTAGTAACTTCAATAAGTTTTAACTTTTCTGCATTTACATTTCCAACTGGAATTGTTCTAGCAGCATCTCCGTGATACCCTTTATATTGAGCACCAATATCTATGGAAATAATATCACCATCTTTTAGTTTAATATTACGACTAGGAATTCCGTGAATTACCACTTCATTAATTGAAGCACAAATTGAATTAGGAAAACCATTATAGTTTAGGAATGATGGAATAGCACCATGACTTGTAATTACTTCATATGCAATTTTATCAAGTTCATAAGTTGATATTCCAGGTTTAATTGCATCTCTTACTGCAATATGTGCAAGTTCAACAATTCTTCCTGCTTCTTTCATAATGGCAATCTCACGTTTACTTTTTAATGTGAGCATTTATCCTCCACTGCTTTAACAATATCTTTAATAGCATCATCAATTGGTTGATTTGAATTGATATCTAATAATTTATTTAAAGCTTCATAATATTCAACTAAAGGTTTTGTTTGTTCATTATAAACTTGTAAACGAACCTTTACAGTTTCTTCATTATCATCAGCTCTTGTGTATAATGGACTGCCGCATAAATCACAAATGCCTTCTTTCTTAGGTGGCATTGTAATTGTATTAAATCCAGCTCCACATTTAGAACATAATCTTCTGTTTACAATTCTTTTAATAATTTCTTCGTCTGTAACATTTAAGTTAATTACTGCATCTAAATTGATGTTAAGTTCTTTTAAAATCTCTGTAAAAGCTTTTGCTTGAGCGATATTTCTTGGATATCCATCTAATAAGAATCCATTTTTACAATCACTTTCACTTAATCTTTGTTTAACAAGTTCATTTGTAATATCATCAGGAACGAAATTTCCTTTATCAATTAAGCTTTGTGCTAATTTTCCAAGTTCTGTTCCTTCACTAATAGCTTTACGAAACATTTCTCCGGTTGAGATATGTGGGACAGCAAAAATACCTTTAAGTACTTTTGCATATGTCCCTTTTCCAGAGCCTGGAGCACCCATAATGATTAGATGCATAATCTCACCTTCTTTTTATTACATAAAACCGTGGTATTCTTTTGATTGAGAAGCAGTTTTAATTTGCTTGTAAGTCTCAACCGCAACACCAACAACGATCATTAATGATGTACCACCAATTTGTACACTAGCTGGTAAATCAGTAAAGATTAAACCTACTACCATTGGAAGTGATGCAAGTACTGTTAAGTAAGTAGCACCGTGTAGGGTAATCTTAAATAATACTTTTGAAATATATTGAGCAGTAGCTTCACCAGGTTTTACACCAGGAATATAAGCATTTTGCTTTTTCAAATTTTCCGCAATCTTGTCAGGATTAATTTGCATGAATGAGTAGAAGAAACTAAATACGAAGATTAAGATTACGTAGATAGCAAAACCAATTGGTTTTTGATAACTAAATACGATTGTCCACCATTCAGAAATTGTCTTACCACTTTGTTCAATAAAGTTAATTATTGTTGTAGGGAAAGATAATAATGTTGAAGCAAAGATTACTGGAATAACTGATGCACTATTTAATTTTAATGGAATATTAGAATCTTGTGCACCTAAGATTTTTGCTTGAGCAGGACGGTTTGCATATTGGATTGGAATCTTTCTTTGAAGACCTTCCATAAATACAACACCAACAATAATAGCAATAAATAATAATAAAACTAAAATAAAGAATACGATGTTTTTCCATGTTAATACACCATCAACAGCAAAAATGCTTGTAGCTGGATCTAAGAAGTATGATTTTAATGATCCCACCATTGTTTCAAAACTTGCAACGATACCAACAACAATCATCATTGAAGCACCATTACCGATACCATGTACTGTGATTTGATCTGATAACCATAGAATGAATGCTGTACCAGCAGTTACAATTAATGCCATATAAACATATGTGAATAATGTAAGTTCAGTATTTGGTACATATTCAAAGAAGTTATAACCATAAGATACTTGGTAACCAACGATTAATGCTAAACCTTCAACAAATGCTAATAATAATGCAATATATCTTGTCCATCTATTTAATTTTTCTTTACCAGCTTCACCTTCTTCAGCCCATTCCTTAAATTGAGGAACGATATCCATTTGAAGGAGTTGAATAATGATAGATGCATTAATGTATGGACTAATACCTAAAGCAACAATTGAAAAACTTTGAAGTGCACCCCCTGAGAAAATATCTAAGAAACCAAAGATAGATTCATCAGAAGATGATAAATTATATTCAACAAATGGTAATTGGATATGAACACCAATTCTCCAAATTAAAATACATAAAGCAGTAAAAAGAATTCCAAGAACTACTTTTTTATGCTTTGAGAAGAATGCTAACATCTTAAAGTACCTCTACAGTTCCACCAGCTTTGCTGATTTTTTCAACAGCAGATTTAGAGAATTTAACAGCTTTAACAGTTAATGCTTTATCTAATTCTCCGTTTCCTAAGATTTTAACTCCTTCATATTCTTTTTTAACTAAGCCAACTTTCTTTAATGCTTCAAGATCAACAACAGATCCTGCTTCAAATAAAGCGTTAATATCACCTAAATTAACGATTGCGTATTCATGAGCATGAATATTAGTGAAACCTCTTTTTGGAAGACGTTTGAATAAAGGAGTTTGACCACCTTCATAACCAGGTCTTACACCGCCACCTGAACGAGCATTTTGACCTTTAGTACCTCTACCAGCAGTTTTTCCGTTTCCACTACCAATACCACGACCTACACGTTTTTTAGCGTGTTTTGCGCCTTCAACTGGTTTTAATTCGTTTAATTTCATATTGTGTGCACCTCCTTATGCTTCTACAACACTTACTAAGTGTGCTACAGTTTTGATCATTCCACGAATTTGTTCGTTGTCGCATTTAACAACTGAACTTCCGATTTTACCTAAACCTAAAGCTTTAACTGTAGCTTTTTGGTTTTTTGGACATCCGATAGGACTTTTAACTAATGTAATTTTAACTTGTTTCATCACTTAAACCTCCTATAGAATTTCTTCTTTTGCTTTGCCACGAATTGCAGCAACTTGTTCTACAGTACGTAGTTCTTGTAATGCTTTAAATGTTGCACGAACGATATTGATAGGTGTGTTAGATCCTTGAGATTTAGACACGATATCTTGAATACCTGCAAGTTCAACTACATTACGAACTGGACCACCAGCAACGATACCAGTACCAGCAGGAGCAGGTTTAAGTAATACTTTACCAGCATCATGAATACCTGTGATTTCATGAGGGATTGTAGTACCAACAACTGGAACTTCAATAATATTCTTATGAGCATCTGCTAATGCTTTTTTGATTGCTTCTGGAACTTCAGCAGCTTTACCTGTACCGAAACCTACATGTCCTTTGTAGTCACCAACTACTACTAATGCAGCAAAACGCATTCTACGACCACCTTTTACTACTTTAGTAATACGATTAATAGTAACAACACGTTCTTCAAATTCTTTTACTACTGTTTCTTTAACTTGTTCAGCCATGTGTTACCTCCTAGAATTTAAGTCCAGCTTCTCTAGCTGCATCTGCTAATGCTTGGATACGTCCATGGTATAAGAATCCACCACGGTCAAATACTACAACTGTAATACCTTTTTCTAAAGCTCTTTCAGCAAGAGTTTTACCAACTAATTTAGCAGCTTCAACGTTTGAGCCGTTCTCAAATTTATTTCCTTTTTCATATGTAGAAGCAGAAACTAATGTAATTCCTTTAACATCATCGATAATTTGAGCTTCCATATGTTTGTTAGAACGGAATACCGCAAGACGTGGGCATTCAGCAGTTCCACTTACTTTTGTACGTACACGTGCATGACGAGCTTGACGTGCAACTTTCTTATCTTGTTTTACGATCATATCTTAACTAGTTTCTCCTTTCTACTTAGCTTTCTTACCTTCTTTACGACGAATGTATTCGCCACGGTAGTGAATACCTTTACCTTTATAAGGTTCTGGTCCACGTACTTTACGAGCATTAGCCGCAAATTCACCAACAAGTTGTTTGTCACAACCTAATACATGTACTTCAGTTTGGCTTGGACATGTTACTGTTAAACCAGCTGGAATAGGCATGTTAACTGGATGTGAATAACCCATGTTAAGTACTAGTGTGTTACCTTGTAAACTTGCACGGTAACCTACACCAACGATTTCTAATACTTTTTCATAACCTTCGCTAACACCTGTAACCATGTTTTGGATGTTTGCTCTAGTTGTTCCGTGTAATGCACGGTGAGTTTTCTCTTCACTTGGACGAGTTACTTTAATTTCAGCACCTTCTACAACAACTTTAATATCAGCATTAAAAGTGTAAGTTAATTCACCTTTAGGGCCTTTAACTACGATAGTGTTATTTTCTACATTTGCAGTAACACCAGCAGGAATATTAATTACTTTATTACCAACTCTAGACATGTTACCTCCTACCAAACAAACGCAATAACTTCGCCGCCAAGTTTGTTCTTACGAGCTTCACGGTCAGTCATTACTCCATTTGAAGTTGAAATGATAGCTACCCCTAAGCCATTTAATACTTGAGGTAATTCTGTAGATTTTGCATAAACTCTTAAACCAGGTTTAGAGATTCTCTTAATACCTTTAATAACTCTTTCTTTGTTAACGTACTTTAATGTTACTTTAATAACACCTTGTTTTCCGTCTTCGATCTTTTCATATTCTGCAATGTAACCTTCATTTTTTAGAACTTCTAAAATTTCTAATTTTAAACGTGATGCAGGCATTTCGCAAACGTCATGTTTAGCTTGATTTGCATTACGAATTCTAGTTAACATATCAGCAATTGGATCAGTCATTACCATATTTTCGGACCTCCTTCTACCAGCTTGACTTTGTAACGCCAGGAATTTGTCCTTTGTATGCAAGGTCTCTTAAGCAACAACGGCATAATTTGAACTTACGATATACAGAGTGTGGACGACCACAGCGTTCGCAGCGAGTGTAATTTCTAGTACTAAATTTTTGTTTTTTAGCACATTTAACTTTTAAAGATTTTTTAGCCATAACTTCCTCCTACTTCTTTGCAAAAGGCATGCCAAGTTTAGTTAATAATGCACGGCCTTCTTCATCAGTATTTGCAGTAGTAACAATACAAATATCCATACCACGAATCTTTAATACTTTATCATAATTGATTTCAGGGAAGATAAGTTGTTCTTTAACACCAATAGTATAGTTACCACGACCATCAAATGCGTTAGGGTTTACACCACGGAAGTCTCTTACACGTGGTAATGCAATTGAAACTAGTTTATCATAGAATTCATACATTCTTTCACCACGTAAAGTTACTTTAGCACCAATAGGCATACCTTCACGTAATTTGAATACGGCAATAGATTTTTTAGCTTTAGTAATAAGAGGTTTTTGACCTGAGATTTGAGCTAAATCTTCAACTGCAGCATCTAATAATTTTGAGTTGCTGATTGAGTCACCAACACCCATATTAATAACGATTTTAACAAGCTTTGGAACTTGCATAACTGAAGTATATTTGAATTGTTCAGTTAATTCAGGAATAACATTTGTCTTATAATGTTCTAATACACGATTCATTTATTGCTCCTTCCTACTTGTCAAGAACAGTACCAGAAAGTTTGCAGTAGCGAACTTTTACTGATTTACCGTCTTTCTCAACAAATTTATAACCAATTTTAGTAGCTTTCTTTTCTTTTGGATCTAAATAAGCCACTTTTGAAACACTCATAGGTGCTTCTACTTTTTCAATACCTCCGTCAGGGTTAGCGTTAGAAGGACGATTATGTTTAGTCATAATGTTGATGCCCTTAACAATTACGCGACCAAGTTTTGGAGATACAGCTAATACTTCGCCAGTTCTTCCTTTATCTTTACCAGATAAAACAATTACGACGTCACCTTTTTTGATTCTCATAATACTACGCTACTCCTTTCTTATAGTACTTCTGGTGCAAGTGAAACGATTTTCATGTAATCAAATTCACGAAGTTCTCTTGCAACAGGCCCGAAAATACGAGTTCCTCTAGGGTTCTTATCTTCTTTAACGATAACAGCAGCGTTATCATCAAATTTAATATATGAACCATCTTCTCTTCTTAAAGGTTTTTTAGTTCTAACGATTACTGCTTTAACTACATCACCTTTTTTAACTACACCACCAGGTGTAGATGCTTTTACTGAACAAACACATAAATCACCAACAGTTGCAGTTTTATGTCTTGCGCCACCTAAAATTTTAATAATTAAAAGTTCTTTAGCACCAGAGTTATCAGCAACTTTTACACGAGTTTCTTGTTGAACCATTGTCTAAATACCTCCTAATTATAGAATTACTGCTTCTTGAACAATCTTAACTAAACGGTAACGTTTTGTAGCTGATAATGGACGAGTTTCCATAATTTCTACAATGTCGCCTTCTTTAGCTGTATTTAGTTCATCATGAGCTGTAAATTTCTTTGAATATTTTACTCTTTTTCCATATAATGGATGTTTACGATAAGTTTCAACCATAACTGTAATTGTTTTGTCACATTTAGCAGATACTACTTTACCTACGTAAACTTTACGACTATTTCTTTCCATAGTTTTCGCCTCCATTAATTATTTGCGTTAGCACGTTCTGTAAGAACTGTGTAACATCTTGCAATTTCTTTTTTAACTTTACGAAGATCTGCAGTCTTTTCTAATTTACCAACTTCAGCTTGGAAGCGTAAGTTGAATAATTCTTGTTTTAATTCGTTAATTTTAGCATAGATTTGTTCATCTGTTAATTCACGAATTTTGCCTGCTAATGTTTTCTTTTCTGCAATCTTCTTAGCTGTTTTCTTGTCAACTTTAACATCTTTTGCCATTAACGATCACCGCTTTCCTTCTTTACAAATTTTGTTTTTACTGGTAATTTATGAGATGCTAAACGTAAAGCTTCTCTTGCAATTTCTTCACTAACACCAGCAACTTCAAACATAACTGTACCATCTTTAACTACTGCAACATATCCGTCAGGAGCACCTTTACCAGAACCCATACGAACTTCTAGAGGTTTTTTAGTGATAATGTTATGAGGGAAGATTTTAATCCATACTTGCCCGTCACGTTTCATGTAACGAGTCATAGCAATACGCGCTGCTTCAATTTGACGATCTGTGATCCATGCGCCTTCTAATGATTGAAGACCAAATTCACCGAAAGTAACATATTTGCCGCCTTTTGCTTTTCCTTCATAGCTTACGCGATGAGGACGACGATATTTAGTTCTCTTAGGCATTAACATAATTATTTAGCCTCCTTTTTACCATTAGATTTTTTCATTTCAGGTAATACTTCACCCTTATTAATCCAAACTTTAACTCCTAACTTACCATAAGTTGTTAATGCTTCAGCCCATGCATAATCGATGTTAGCACGAAGAGTATGTCTTGGAACTGATCCTTCACTATAACCTTCGCCACGAGCGATTTCAGCACCGCCTAAACGACCTTTAACTAATGTCTTGATACCTTTAGCACCAGACTTAAGAGCTTTTTGGATTGCTTTCTTTTGAACCATTCTAAATGATGCACGGTTTTCTAGATCTTCAGCCATTTTTCTAGCTACTAGAACTGCATCTTTATCAGCTTCATTTTGTTTAATTTCAACAACAGTTAAGAATACTGTTTTACCAGTTAATTTTTGTAAAGCTTTAACAGCTTCATTTTTCTTAGAGCCACCAGTACCGATAACAACACCTGGCTTAGCTGCATGAATAACTACGATAACTCTTTTACCTGTACGTTTGATTTCAATACGTGAAACGTATGCTGCTTTATAAAAGTTTTCTAAGTATGCGCGCACTTTTAAATCTTCGTGTAATAAATTAGCCACTTGATCTTTAGGTGCATACCATTTAGCATCCCAATCACGAACGATACCAATTCTTAATCCTAACGGACTTACCTTTTGACCCATACGTTCCTCCTATTTGCAATCTGCCACAACAATAGTGATGTGACTTGTTCTTTTTAAAATTTTGTAACCACTACCTTTTGCACGTGGAGTCATTCTCTTAAGAATTGTACCACCATCAATAAGGATTGATTTTACGAATAAAGCATCTAAATTTACATTTAATTCAGAATTTTGTTCGTTTTGATATTGTGCATTAGCGATAGCTGAGTTTAATGTTTTTAAGATTGGTTCTGCGCAAGTAGTTTCTAAATTCTTTAGAATTGCAATTGCTTCACCAATTTTTTTGCCACGGATTAAATCTGCAACAAGTCTTCCTTTTCTAGGAGACATTCTAACTGAGTGTTTATGAGCTTTAAATTCTGCCATTTTTCTCTACCTCCTATCGACCTTTCTTGTCTTTTCCGTGTCCACGGTATGTTCTTGTTGGAGCGAACTCACCGAACTTATGTCCTACCATATCTTCTGTAACGTAAACTGGTAAATGAGTTTTACCGTTATATACAGCTACAGTATGTCCAACAAATTCAGGATAAATTGTTGATCTTCTTGACCATGTTTGAATAACCTTCTTTTGATTAGCTTCATTTAAAGCTTGAACTTTCTTTAATAAATGTTCATCAATGAAAGGTCCTTTTTTAAGTGAACGTGCCATATGTCTAAGTTCCTCCTATCCATTTCTACGACGAACGATAAGATCGTCTGTTCTATTTTTGCCTTTTCTTGTTTTCTTACCAAGAGCAACTTTACCCCAAGGAGTAAGTGGAGATTTTCTACCGATAGGTTGTCTACCTTCACCACCACCGTGTGGGTGATCGTTAGGGTTCATTACTGAACCACGTACTGTAGGACGAATACCCATATGACGAGAACGTCCTGCTTTACCAATATTAACAAGTGAATAATCTAGGTTACCAACTACACCAATTGTAGCTTTACATTCGTTTAAGATACGACGAACTTCGCCAGAAGCTAAACGAACAAGAACGTAACGTTCTTCACGACCTAAGATTTGAGCTGAAGCACCAGCTGCACGAGCGATTTGTCCGCCATGTCCAGGGTGTAATTCAATATTATGAATAACTGTACCAACTGGAATGTTTGCGATAGGTAATGCATTACCAACGCGGATATCTACTTTTTCTCCTGAAACAATTACTTGTCCAACTTTTAAATCGTTTGGAGCAATAATGTATCTTTTTTCACCATCTGCATAGTTAATTAAAGCGATGTTTGCACTTCTGTTTGGATCGTATTCGATTGTTGCAACTTTTCCAGGGATATTATCCTTGTTACGTTTGAAATCAATTAAACGATATTGTCTTCTTTGAGCGCCACCTTTATGACGAACAGTAATTTGTCCGTGAGCATTACGACCTGCTTTATAATTTAATTTAACTAGAAGGCTCTTTTCGGGAGTTGATGTTGTAATTTCATTAAATGAAAGACATGTCATGTTACGACGACCATTAGTCGTTGCTTTGTATTTTCTAATACCCATACCTGATTTCCTCCTACTATACTTCGAATGCCTTAATTGTTTGACCTGGTTCAAGTCTTACGATAGCTTTTTTATAAGCTGATTTGAACCCTTCATAACGAGACATTCTTTTTGCTTTTTTGTGAACATTAACTGTTCTGATTGCTACTACTTTAACACCGAAGATTTCTTCGATTGCTTTTTTAATTTCAACTTTGTTAGAATCTTTAGCAACTTCAAATGTGTATACTGCTTTTTCTGCTAATAAAGCTGATTTTTCAGTAATGATTGGTCTTTTAATAATATCATAAGATGTTTTCATTATTTAAGAACCTCCTCATATTTTTCGATTGCTGCTTTAGTTACTACTAATACATCAGCGTTCATCATTTGATAAACTGAAGTGTGAGCTTGTGTTGAAACTTGAGCATAAGGAATATTTCTTCCTGCAAGTTCAACATTTCCATTAGCTTCTGCTAAAACAACGATAATTTTGTTAGCACCAACGTTTAATGCATCAAATACTTGAACTAAACCTTTTGTTTTGAAGCTATCTAATTGTAAATCTTCTAAAACATAAATTTGATTTTCTCTAACTTTAGCACTTAATGCACAACGCATAGCAAGTCTAACAACTTTTTTGTTAACTTTGATTGCATGTGATCTTGGAGTTGGGGCAAATACTACACCACCACCACGCCATTGTGGAGCACGGATTGAACCTTGACGAGCTCTACCAGTACCTTTTTGTCTCCATGGTTTTTTACCACCACCGCGAACTTCGTGACGTGTCTTAGCTTTTTGAGTACCTTGACGCATTGCAGCTCTTTCAGCGATGATTGTATCGAAGATAGCTTGTTGATTGTCTTCTTGACCGAACACATGTTCGCTTAATTCGATTTGTCCAACTTGTGAACCATCTTGTTTGTATAATACAACTGTAGGCATGTTTTACTCCTTTCTTATGCTAATGCAGCAGGATTGATTGCAGCGTTTTTAGCTTTTACTGCATTTTTAACAACTACGTAGCTGTTTTTTGCTCCTGGAACATTACCTTTAATTAAAATTACATTGTTTGTTTCGTCATATTTAACGAACTCTAAATTTTGAACAGTTTTTTGAACACCACCCATACGACCTGGCATTTTCTTACCTGGTTTAATACGAGCTGGGTTAATAGAACCCATTGAACCGATACCTCTGTGGTACCCTGAACCGTGAGCAGCTGGTCCCATATGTGCATTATAACGTTTAATAATACCTTGGAAACCTTTACCTTTAGATGTACCTGTAACATCTACTAATTCACCTTCAACGAAGATATTTCCTTTAACCTCTTGTCCTACTTCAAACGCTAGCATTTCTTCCCCAGCAATTTCTTTAACGAAGCGCTTAGGGGCTGTGTTTGCTTTTGCAGCATGTGCTACTTCAGCTTTAGTTGCATGCTTTTCTTTTTTGTCAGCATAACCTAATTGAATAGCATTATAACCATCAGTTTCCACAGTCTTTTTTTGTAATACAACATTTGGAGTAACTTCAATAACTGTAACAGGGATTAAAGTGCCTGCTTCAGTAAAAATTTGTGTCATTCCGATTTTCTTACCTAAGATTCCTTTAGCCATGAGCTTTTCCTCCTTTTACTCTATTTTAATACGATGTCGACACCAGATGGTAACTCTAAATGAGCTAACGCATCCATTGTTTTAGGAGTGATATTTGCAATATCAATTAAACGTTTGTGAGTACGACGTTCAAATTGTTCACGACTGTCTTTATATTTGTGTGGTGAACGAAGAATTGTAAATACTTCCTTTCCTGTAGGTAGTGGGATAGGACCTGATACAGTAGCACCAGTTCTTTTCGCAGTTTCTACAATTTTTTTCGCAGATTCATCAAGTAATCTGTGATCATAAGATAATAATCTTATTCTTAATTTTTTTTGCTTTGCCATGTTTTTTCCTCCTAGCTTGATTTTAATAAGCTTTAGGCTCAACACGAATTACCTGACAACCGCACTACTCGGCAACTCCTCCGTGCGTATCAGCAACCTCGCATATCTCCGCCTCTTTTTTAGCCATATATATTATACTCATTTTGCATTTTTTTTCAAATTAATTGCTTTATTTTTATATTATTTTTTATAGTAATAAAACTTAATAAATTATTTGTTTTACAAAAATTTCCTATAGTTAAAAAAGTAGTAGAAATTCTACTACTTTAAAATACTAATTATATTATAATCTTAACAAAATAATCATCATCCAAACAAACTAATAAATGTCAAAGTAAACATTCCCGCTAATATTAATATTTTATACAAAGGAAACTTAAGCGTTCTTAATTCTAATAATGTTGTTCCTAAATATGGAATGATAACTATAATGAAGGTTACCCAACTTGTAAATAAATCAGATTCTATAGAAAATAATATTGTTAATAATGAGAAGCATATTGGACTTAGAGTTTTTAAACCAAAATAAGACGTTCCAATTTCTTCAGCTTCTTCCGGTTTTCTTTTATTAAATAAAATTATAAATAATATAATTGCAATTACACTTATTATCGCTAAAAAGATTAGATAAATCGGATTAAATGCTGTTCTATTTTCAATCATCCATTCAGAATAACTTAATATTTTTTCACCAAAAGCATCATTATAATGACTAAAACTAAAAAGATAATCATGATAATCGTATTTCGAAATTATCATTTCATTAAAATAATTACCATATTTAATAAACGGCATAAATGGTAACGATAAATAATTTAATTCTCTTCCTTTGATATTTAACAACTCAATAACTTTATAAGTTTTAATATCAAATCCCTCTACAATACTTGCCATTAAAAGTATAAATACAAAATTAGCAAATATTACTGTAACTACACCATCAATTATTTTATTAGCTCTTGTGAAAAAGAATGCATTATACATAAAATATAGAATAAAACTAACAATTAAAATTAAGTAAAAAATTATATAATAGATATATAGAACTTCATTATAAAACAATAACGTTATTAATGATCCTATAAAATATACTAAAGTAAAAGGTATAATAACACATAATATATCACTAATTATTTTAGTAAATGCAACGGTTTTTCTTTCGATAGGAACAGAGTAATGAGTATCAATATATTTTTTATTTGTTAAAAAACCAAATGTTTTTATTGGAATAATAAACGCGTATATAGCTAAAGCTGCAACCAAGAACCCAAAATTAGTACTTAAATTATAATAACGATTATAATTACCCATAACATTTTCTTCAAATCGAAAATTAGTAGTAAATGCAAGAGGTAATATATATAGCAAAGAAAAGACAACAAAATTAAATATTGTAAACGGAATACCTTTTTTTAATAAGAGTAAAAAATATTTTTTATTGTTTTTCATAATTTATATACCCCTCTTTCTTAACTTTTAAAATAAATAATTCTTCGAAATCAATTGGTAGTTTATCAATAATGATTGGATTAAGTAAATTTAATGTGTTTTCTATTTGTTGTTCTTCTCCTAAACATACAATTTGAATTACTCTACCTACTTTTTCAAATGATACAATATTTAAATGTTTAAAATTATTTTCGTTAAATTCTTCATTAAATGCAATTTGATATTTATGATATTGATTTAAACTGCTTTCTATATCACCAGATGATTCGATAATCCCACCATCAAGCAAGCCATAACAGTCACATATATCTTCAAGCTCTCTTAAACTATGACTAGAAATGATAATAGTCATATCTTTTTGTTCCATTAATGATAAAATTATTTTCTTAAACGTCAGTCTTGCAAGGGGATCTAACCCGTCAAAAGCTTCATCTAAGAATAAATATTTTGGAGCTATACTTAACGCAACACATAAATATACTTGACGTTGCATTCCTTTTGAGAATTTATTAATGCTTGATTTTAAATTAAGCACCTGTTTATCAAAATTAAAATCATTCAAGTATTGATAAAACTTTTCTTTATCTAATTCATAAAAAACACTATAGAAATCTAATACTTCTTCAATTGTCTTATTAACTTCCGAATGTGGATTATCAGCTAAGAAAAAGATATCTTTTCTCGCATTTAATGATGAACTTTTTTCATTATCATAATATATATGTCCTTCATCTGCATCATAAACATTAGATAACAATCTTAATAATGTAGATTTACCAGCACCATTAATACCAATTAAACCAAATATAGAATTATCTTTAATTATTAAATTAAGTTTTTTTAATACTTGCTTTTTTCCAAATGATTTAGATAAATTATCAATTTTTATCATGATATACCTCCTCTATTAATTCTATTAATTCATCTTTTGTAAGATTGCTTTGTTTGTAAACTTTAATATCTTTTTTTATTTTATCTTTTATTAAAGCTTTATCATCATCTTTTTTAAAACAAACATATACACCTTTTTTTTCAATTGTTGTAATATATCCTTTTGATTCGAGTATTTGATATGCTCTTTGAATAGTATTAGGATTAATTCCCATTTCTACCGCAACACTTCTAACACTAGGTAATTTATCATTATACTTATAAACTCCAAGTTCAATATATTTTGTAAAATCATCAACTATTTGTAAATACAATAAATTATTTTTTTTCATAAGTACTGTCCTTATATTATATTAATTTTTATTTTAGATTTTTATATTCAAAATCTGTATTATCTGTATTAATTATACTCTAAATATATATATATGTCAATAAATTAAATAAAAATACTCCTAAATTAATAGGAGTATTTTTTAATTAAAAAGATTCTTAACTTCTTTAAATAATGTTTTTGCATTATCAACTTTATTTTCATTACCAATTGTACAAATTATTTGTTGATCTAACACTTCTTTAATTAATGGTTTTAAAGCTTTAATATCATCTAAAGTAACATTTAATACTTGTTTTCTTTCATTTATTAAATCTTCATGTTTAACATTCTTTAAATAATATAAGAAATCCGTATCACCTTTAGCACGAGGAGTTAAAGGAGTATCTAATGTGCCAATCGCACCAATAATATATTTAGTTAACTCTTCTTCGCTAGGATTAAAATTATCTAAATATTCAATTACTTTTTCAAACACATCATTAGTTCTTTCTAGGTTCGGATCACGATATGAGACAAAATACACATCTTTTTGTCTACTTGTATTTGTCATACATCCATAAGCACCACCTAATACTCTTATTTGTGTCCATAAATAATCATAACTTAACGCCATTCCAAATACCAAGAATGCTCCGTGATAGTTACCAACTTTTTCAAAGTTACCGAATCTAGCAACATATTGTACTTGTGAAGGAGTTTTAAATCCTTCATTTTTAATATCTGGAACAAATTTAAATGGTTCTTCTTTGATTTCTTCTTTATTTAAGTTTTTAATAAGATCAGATATATATGTTTTATATGAATCATTTGATCCTGTATAAGAAATAATTAGGTTTTCCTTACGGAATATATATATCATTAGTTGTTGTAAACTATTAATAATTTCGTTTTTCTTTTCATTAAACTCTTTTTCTAAATTTTCAATAAACCAATATTGTCCAATACCATCAACATCATCTTGATATTTTAAATAACTTCTAATATAACTACCTGCTCTTGTATATGAAGCTGCATGTCCTGCTCCCATAAAGTACATTTGTTTTTGAGATTTAGTTTCCGCGATAATTTCATATAAACGTTTTTCATCAGTAAATATTGTATTAGTTATTATTTCATTAATTATATTAATTACAAATTCTGACTTTTCAAATAACGAACTTGCAGTAAATGTAAATAAAGGCATACATTGATTATCTGGTAAACTTACAATAGTCATATTTGTGTTAATACCGCCAGTATTAGAATTAATTTCTGTTGTTAATTCTTGATAAGAATAATTATTTGTATTAACTTTACCTAAAACATTTGTTAATAATCCGATATATGGAATTAATTTTTTTGGAACATTTATTGTATTAAAATATAATCTTAAATAGCCTATACCATTTGTGAAAATATCGTGTTTAATAATTTTAATACCATCAATTTCTTCCAAAGTATTATTTATAGGTTCAACATAATCATCAATATCTTCTTTTGAAAGCAATGGTATTTTCTTTAAATCTTCTTCGTTAGAAGGTTCTTGTTGATATTCTTTTAAAGCTTTTGTATCTTTAACAAGTAGTTCTAATTCTTCTTTAGTTAATGATTCTTTATATTCTTTTAATTTTTGTTTTAAAGCAGCCTCTTTTTCTTTTGCTATAGTATTAGATGGAGAAGCAGTAACATAAACTTTATGATTGTTATTAAGAATATATATATCTATAAGTTCTTCAAAGTAATTAGTATCAGCTAATTCATTTAATTCTTTAAATATTTTATTTATTTCAAGCCTTGATGTTGGATTATTTTCATCATAAAGCCAAGTTTCTAAAGCGTTTATTGTAAAAACTAAACCTTTGGGAGCTCTTCCAAAATCAGATTCACGATACTTGAATTCAAAATAATTTATTGCTGCTTTTAAAGCTTGTTTATTAATGCCATTGTTAATAATGTCTTTAAGTGTGTCATTAATAACTTGTTTAAATTCATCAAGTTTATTCTCTGGCGCATCTTTAGTAACCACCATTAAACAAGGTTGTAATAGTCCTGAGTCATATGAACTCATAACATCTTTACCTAAAGAAGCATCTAATAGAGCTTGTTTAAGAGGAGCACCAGGAGCTTGTAGTAATGTATATTGTAAAATAGTCATCGAAAGTGCTAATTTATCATCTTTATAATCACCTGCTACAACACCATAAGAGTAGTAAGTTTTATTTGTTAGTGATTCTTCCATACCAACTGGATATTTGATTTCTTTTTCAATTGGTTGGTCAAATGACGATTGATATTCAATTAAAGAATTAGTTTCTATTATATCAAAATCCTTTAAATACTCTTTATCCATCCATTCTAGACGTTCTTCCATATCCATATTTCCATATAAAATTATGTAACTATTAGCAGGACTATAAAATCTTTTATGGAAATTTTTAAATTCTTCATATGTAAGTTCTGGTATATAATCTGGATCACCACCAGATTCTACACCATAAGGTGTATCTGGATATAAATAATGTCTAGTCATTCTATCAATTACTTGTTCAGCTGATGAAAATGCACCCTTCATTTCATTATATACTACACCATTATAAATAATATCAGATTCTATATTCTCTAATTCATAATGCCAGCCTTCTTGTTTAAATATTTCTTCATGGATATATACATTAGGATAAAATACCGCATCCATATATACTTCCATTAAGTTTTTAAAATCTTTGTCATTACAACTTGCAACAGGATAAATTGTTTTATCTGGGAATGTCATTGCATTTAAGAATGTATTTAATGAACTTTTTAATAATTCAATAAACGGATCTTTAACAGGAAATTTTTTCGAACCACATAATGTAGAATGCTCTAATATATGCGGAACACCAGTGTCATTTGTTGGAGGTGTTCGAAACCCAATAGTAAATACTTTATTATTATCATCATTTTCAAATAATAAAACTCTAGCACCTGATTTTACATGTTTTAAAAGTTTTACATTCGACTTTACTTCATCAATATAAGATTCTTTTATTAATTGATATTTCATATATATACCTCCTTAAAGTTTTTTTCTATTCTATCACATTATTTACCAAGTTTCTAGGAATTATTCAATTGATTTAAAAAAAAGGCCTAAATGATTGAACATTTACACCTTTATATTTTATTTTTTCTTTTTAATAACTATAAACGCTAAGGAAGCTAACATAGTTAATTCAACAAAAATAAGATTATTTTTACTACACCCTTTTTTATTGAAAGGAGTTGAATTATTTATTATGATCTCATTCGATTCAATATAATTATAAATATTATTTTCTTGATATTGAACAATTAATTTAAATGAATATTCAGTATTTTTGATATCTAAACCTTCAATTTCAATTTGTTCTTCTAAGTTTTCTAATCCATATTGTTTTCCGTTATACGCAATAAAATATGAATAAGTTAGGTTAAATTCATCACTAATAGAAACACTAATTAAAACTTTATCTTTTCCTGTTCTTTGAACATCAAAATTATTAATTGATGGCAAGTTATATTTTGCTGTAGTAAAAGCAGCTTCAACAGTTTCAACATATTCTTTTCCTGATAACTTATCCTTAACAGAATACTCTATTTCATAATTATATCTAGTAGCTGGAGTTAAATTTTCAACTCTTATCGCTTCATTTGTTTGTAACAAATCATATATTTGATCATTTAATTTAAGCTTTACATATATATATTCTTCGTCATTATTTACGTTTCTAACAAATTCTACTGAATTTGCTGTTACATTTTGAGTTTTTACTCCATGTGAAGGCATTTGGAATGATTGTGTATGTGCAATAATTTGATGTGAAGCTTTAACTGTTTTATTGTTAATTACTACATCAAAATATAAAGTAACTAAATATTCTGTATCATCTTCTAAACCATCGATTGTAACAGATTCATTATTTAATTCATATTGTTGTCCGTTTATTTCTGCAACAACATTTTTAATACAATCATCATTATAATTGTTTTCTTTAATTAAAGTAATTGAAGTTCTTGTCGAATCTTTTTGATAAGATATATATCCTGGGTCTCTAATTACAAAGAAACAACCAGATAATATCGATCTTTGTTTTACTGAAGAGTCACTACTTTCATTAACTATATCAAAACCACCATATTCATTTCTTATAATCGCTGTAACACTTCCACCACCATCTTGTTGATAAGCATCAGTAACACCAAATTGTTTTAAAATTGCATTCGATTCATCTTGTGTGGTTCCACTGTATTCACCTTTTGCAACTGTCATTAGTACATATGTTCCATCTTCTTTAATTCCAAAAATAGATCTATTATATCTTCTTGCATCATATTCTGCAGTTGTTTTAACATCTTTATTGTTTTCTCTTTGTACAGAATGGTATCCCATTGCTGCTTCTACTTTATTCATTTCTTCGTTTTGATAATAATATTGAATTCTTACTTTAGTTTCTAAATTCAAATGATTTTTTAATTCATCACTATTTGTATCTATAGCAATTTGCCACTTATCTATTGTAAATGATTCAGTTAATAAAGTAATTGTGCCTCTACCAAATAATGAATCTATTGCTCCAGAGTAATTTAATTCTCTAGAGTTATTCATATATGCTAAATCAGCCATTTCAACAACATATAAACCATTTTCATTAGTTACATCATATTTAACATAATCATAATTTGATTCTGTAGAAGGATGTGCGAACCATACAGAAGTCTCATTTGAGTTTGCTTTTTCATTTACTTTATCTACTTTATGTACATATAAAATCTCATCATTTTCATTTAATATTTCAATTTTAATACAATCTAATTCAGATGCTTCAACAAAACCATCTTTACTACCATTATTTGCTATACCTACATAATTACTTGATGAATTACCAGTTGGAGTAATTGGAAATCTTCTTTCTCCGTCAATAATCATTGGATAATAAGGTTGATTGGGATAATAGAACGATCCATCTACACCTAATCCTGAACCATATTTTGTGTAATATTGGTCACCATTAATTCCAGCTACAACTATCCAACCTGGATGTTTTTCTTCATAATCTTCTGCTATAATTGATAAACCATTTCTTGTATAAGATCCTTTACCAGTTTGCATTGCCCATGTTACTAATTTTGAATTTATACCATCAGTTTTCATTTCAAAAATATTAACTTTTTGATTTCCAACTGATTGTTGGGTAGTATCTGTTGATGTGCCATACATTAATGAATGTGTTAAAGAACCAATAGTTTGAGTGTTTTTTTCATTTACTTGCCAAGTTGCTGAATTATCATCGCTTGTAAATTTTTGATTTGCACTCACATATGTTGAATTTACAAAAGCACAAATCACAAATAATATTAATAATATATATGTGTGTTTAATTATTTTCATAGTTTCACCTCTTTTATATTTTATCATATAAAAAATATATATAAAAGAAAAAGAAGAAGTTTTTTTTACTTCTTCTTATTTTTTTTATTTTCTTTTTCTAAAGAATACATAAGCAACTGCTGTTACTGCAAGAATTTCTATAATTAATTCTGCACTCTTCTTGCCACATTTTTTTGTTGGTTCTGGTTCTGGTTGTACTACAACTTTATATTCTAACGCTTCTGATTCTACTTTAATAGTTTTTTCATTTTCATCAACATATTCAACTATTAATTTAATAGAGTAGTTATTATTTTCAAAATCTAAACCAGTTAGTGAAACTGAACCTTTTTTAACAGCGATATCTTTTACTCTTTCTCCATTAATTTCAATATAAGCATCTTGTACAACTCTATCTTCATCTAGGTATTCATAATCGATAGATAAAGTGGATGTACCTTTTCTCGCTTCTTGGAAACTTTCAATTGTTGGAGTTTTAAATGCTTTAGTATGAACTACAACTTCTTCTGTTTGACCTTTAAATGTTTGTTTTGATGCAGGATCATATATATCATAAGTACAAGTAATTGTATAATCTACGTCTTTATAAAGTTCTTCACATGTATATTCATCAGCAGAACCCATTGAATATGTTTTAAATCCTAATGTTAAAACAATATTAGATATATGTTGTCCATAATCATTTTTAGTTTTTGAGAATGTTATTGTAGTATCAGTTACTTCTTTAATTGTAAATATTTCAGTAGGGTATTCATATGCTTTTGTTTTAGCATTAATTTCTACATAGTCAGAAATTCTTTCGCCGTTTTCAACTATATCATAATTTAATTTTGCTTTATACGTAGTATCTTGTTTTAAACCATCAATTGTAATTTGGTTTTTATCAGCAAAATCATATTGTTTACCATCGATAGTAACTTTAAGATTTTCGATTTTTACATCACCTAAAATTTCTTTTTTGTCTAATGTTACAGAATAATGAGTAGATAATTCTTGATTTTGAATAACACCTGGATCTCTTTTAACAAAGAATAAATAACTTAAGTTTGCTCTTGGGTTATTCGGATTTCCTGAATCTTTTGGATAGTTAGTAATTTTAAATGATCCATTATCTTGACGAACTAAAGCAGTTACACTACCGCCACCGTCCATTTGATATAAATCTGTACAATCATAATAATTAGCCACAGCATTACATTCAGTATAATTTAATCCATAAGAACCAACTGCAGAAACGTAGTCAGCAGTAATTAATACATATGTACCATCAGATTTTTTACCAATTAAAGCTCTTGAATAAGATTTTGTATTATAAGCAGCGTTTGCAGAAGATGTTTGAACAACGCCATTTAAAATATGAACACTATGATAACCAATAGCTTCATCAACAGCATTCATATCTGCACTACCAAATAAATGTTCTACTTTAATTTTTAAACCATCACTTAATGCGCTTAATACTTCTTGGTTAGTAGTTTCAATTGCAAATTGACCTTGGTTTACAGTGTATTGAGTTAATGTTGAATTTGAAATAGTACCTTTACAGAATAATGAAGTTGGAGCACCGCTTGTATAACCATAACTAGGGTCAATACTTACATATGCTAAATCAGCTGTTTCAACAATAAATAATTTATTAGATGTGTTTATAGTTTTTGGTTGCACTTGATTTGAATAACCAGTATGGAATGGAGCACACCAAACAGTTGTTTCATTAGAACCAGCGTTACGGTTAACACCATCTACAACAAAAGTTGATAATTCATTACCTACAGCATCAATAATTGATAATTGATAGCCACCAGTTGTTCCATCTGGGTAAGCAAATCCATTAGCAGTACCATTATTTTTGATTCCAATAACGTTATTTGAATTATTAAGTGGATTAACTGTATATCTTTTTTCTCCATCAGTAACCATTGGATAATAAGGTGATGGTTCAAAAATTGCACTACCATCAACAGCTAATTGGTTACCAAAGTTATAGAAATATTGGTCAGCATTAATACCACCAGTTACAATCCAACCTGGATGATTTTTTTCATAATCTTTTGCTGCTTCAATAATATCAGCTCTTTTATATTTAGAATTATTTGATTGAACAGCCCAAGTAACTAATTTAGATGTTACTCCATCTGTTTTCATATCAAAAACATTAATTAATTGTCCTTTAACATTTCCTTTAGTATCTGTTTTTGCAGTCGCTAAAGTATGATTCATTCCATAAATATTTTGTGTTACAGACTCAGTTGGAGTATATGTACTTACACCAGTCGGATCTGTTGCACTATCTTTACTAGCAGCTTTTGCTGGAATGATGCTAATAAATAAAAATGAAATTGTTAATATAAAAAATATTTTTTTTATGTATTTCATAATTTTTATTCCTTTCGTATAATTTACAATTATAGTTTAACATAAGAATTAATGATTAACAAATAAAAAGATAAAGCTTTTTATAGCTTTATCTTTCACTAATTAATCGTTTTTCTTTATTGGTCCTAAAACTTTATGTTTATAATCATTGCGTGCTTTATCAATCATCATAAATTTTTCTTTATAATTTTTATCTTTAGCTTTTATTTCTTGTTGTTCTTTTTTTGCTAGTTTTTTATCTAAACGAACATATTCTATATCGATATTTTTATATTCTTCCCATAAATAATATCTATTTCTTGTTTCATAATATATATCCATTAAATCTCTTTCAAACATATTTAAAACAATAAAGCCTATTTTTTTTGTGATGATCTTATAATTTTGTTTTCTTAAGACTTGATTTTGAGCTAACATGATATCATAACCTAATTGTCTTGCTTGCAAACAATAATCATAATCAAAAGTAGTTTGGTAATATTGTGTTTTAATACCTTTAGTTTCTTTATAAATTTTAGTATTTAATAAAGCCCCATAAGCATTACACCCTTTTATTGCTCTATATTCTTCTGATTTTCTTTCGTGTAATTCGCAACCGAATAAAGGCATTGGTGTTAAAACAGCTATTCTTGAAACATCTGATTGCATTAAATATTTTTTTAAATCTAAAAATGATTCATTTTCATAATACATATCTGGTTTTAAAAGTGTAATATAATCAGCGTTTTCTTCAATAGCTTTATCGATTAATTCTTTGTAGATTTCTGCGTCTCCGTAATTGATACATTTAGCTATTTCTGCATATGGATACTTAGAAAATATTTTTAAAAACTCTTTTATTTCAACATCTTTAGTTAAATATATATATATTTTATCAATTTGGTTTATATAAGTTAATAAATTTTCTTGAAATTGTTTAATCTCTTCTTCGATTACAATTGATTTATCAATAATATAACCTGCAATTATTTTAATTTTTCTTTCAGTCATTATAAATATCTGTCAATTAGTTTATCTAAGGTTGTTTTATTTTTTACCAATTGTTTTCCTTTCTGAGTAAGTTTATCATACATATTTTTAACATAACCTACAGTTGTTGCATTAACTACCGCTTTTGAAGTAGTAAGGTTGTAAATATAAACATCAACTAGGTTTGCTGCATCTGCATCAATTTGATTTTGATCAGCACTCCATTTTGCATATACTTTTTTTGTAGAACTCGAGAAATTTGTTAATGGTTGTCCATTGAATTCTGGATTATCATACCAACCTTCGAAAATATATCCTCTTAATTTTAAATTTTTAGTTAATGTGCCATCAAAATTATATACAACACTTGCCGTATTCGTTAAACAATCAATCATTCTCTCTGTTTTAACATAAGATGTATTTTCATCATAATAGAAAAATTTAGCTATATCAACAGTTGGTGCCCAACTTTCAGCAAAAATATCTGCACCATAATTTGAAGTGTTAGCATATTTTTCATCTATTCTCCAATAAGCAAAGAAGTTAATAAAGAAAGGTAAAACATCTGTGTATAATCCGTTTTGATAACAGAATCCAAAAAATGCGTTATCTGTTTGATTTTCTAAAATACCATTTATATCTTTTTCTAACATATATCTACCTGCAAGATTTCCGATACCATATAAATTAGATGCATTAGCACCATAGAAATCTCCTGCAAGTTTAACGAAATCATCGACATTTTTAATTTTATTCTTCTTTAAATAAACATCATCATGGTATGCAACAATATAATAGTAAAAATCTGTAAAGAATGCTGTAAATAGCTCATTTTTAGAAGTATAAATATTATTTGTGTTTTCTGTATTTAAATAGAAAATCACATCACTACTTTGTTCAAGCGAAAGAGCATTTGTATATAATGTTTCTAATTTTGTTGTAGCGTTTAATAAATTTAATATGTTTTCATCTAATGTTTCATATTCTAGATATAATGTTTTAATTTCTTCGATATAGTATTTTTCTAAGAATGAAGGAATTTGAGCAATTTTTTTATCAAACTCTAAAGCATCTTTTGCAAATTTTTCGTATAGGATATTTACTTTATTTAAAATATCGTCAAGTTTATCATAATCTAAATTAGGAATTAAAGCTTTTATTTCTTCTTCACATGTTTCAAGAAGTTCAATTAACATCTCTAATTCTTTTTTTAAATCAGCAGTAATATCTTTATCATATAGTTCAGTTAATTGTACATATAATTCATATGCTTCTTTTAAATCATCAATTTGATTATATGCTGATTCTAATTTTTCATAATTTGTTATTTCTTTTTTACTTTCATATGATAACTCTTTATATAATTCATTTAATGTTTCGATATTTTTAATATCAAAAACAGTTAATTCATCTGGTAGTTGTTCAATTAAAGTATTTACATAACTTGCTGAAGGTATAAGTTTAGCATATAAACTGGTTTCATTAGATAAAGAACTAAAATCTAATTCAACAACATCCTTACCTAAACACAATTCATTATAATACCAACCTTTAAATTCGAAATTTTGATTATTGACAGTTGGTAATACATATATATTATTAATTTCATTTGATGAAGTTAATTCTAAATTGTTACAATAAAGATTAATTATTTTTTCTGTTTTATCAACATAATAAATAGCTTTTATTGTTTGATCTTTCCCTTTTTTTATTATTTGACCATCAATTTTTTTATTATCTTCATCAACCCATTCATCAAAATTAATTTTATATTGAATTAATTTACAAATAGTTTTGTCTTCTTCAAGTAATATTTGTTCTTCAAAAAATATACCATCTTCAATTAATGGTAATTCAACAATACCATTTTCATCTGATTTATAAGTATTCTCATAATCATAGAACAAAGATAAAAATTCGTCTTCTTGAATCGAGATTGTAAAATCTTTTGATTTGCACCCAGTAATTAAAACTAAAAATATAATTACAAAAATTATTAATATTTTTTTCATTGCGACACCTCTTTATATATATTATAACAAAAAAAAATAATTTTTCAAACAAAAAAATTAGATTATAGTTTTCTATAATCTAATTTCATTTAATTAATTTTTGTTTACTGAACCAAATACGTTCATTTTTTCTGTTACTGCAGCTTTAATACCTTTAGTAGCAGGACCTAAAATCTTACGAGGATCATATTGGTTTGCATTTTTAGGATCAGCAATCCATTCTCTTAATAATTTATTAAATGCAAGTTGACATTCAGTATTAACATTGATTTTGCAAGTACCACAAGCAATAGCTTTTTGAATTTTTTCATCAGGAATACCTGTACCACCATGAAGAACTAGAGGCATATCAGTAGCTTCTTGAATTTCTTTCATTTCTACAAATCCAAGAACTGGTTCACCTTGGTAAGGACCATGAACTGAACCTAAAGCTGGAGCTAATGCATCTACACCTGCTTCTTTAACTAATTTTACACATTCAGCACAATCAGCATATTTGATTCCACCGATAACACCATCTTCATTACCACCAACTGTACCAACTTCAGCCTCTACACTTGCACCATGTGCATGAGCGTATTCAACTACTTCTTTAGTCATTTTGATGTTTTCATCAATTGGGTGATGAGAACCATCAATCATTACTGATGTGAAACCAGCATCGATAGCTTTTTTACAGTTTTCAAAACTTTGACCATGGTCTAAGTGGATTGCAACTGATACTGTAATATTTAATTCTTCAATTAAACCTTTTACCATACCAACTACAGTTTTAAATCCACCCATATATTTAGCTGCACCTTCAGATACACCTAAGATAACTGGAGAGTTTTGTTCTTGAGCTGTTTCAAGGATTGTTTTAGTCCATTCAAGATTGTTAATGTTAAATTGACCAACAGCATATTTGCCTTCTTTTGCTTTAGTAAGCATTTCACACATATTAACTAGTGCCATTTTTTTATCTCCTTTATTATATTTTATTTTATTTACTTTTTTATTATATCATAAAATTACAAATTTTTTCGATTATTTGCTTTTGAGAAAAAAATAAAACAGTAAAATAACTTTACTGTTTTAAATTTCTAGATACCTACTCATAAATAAACCTCCAAACTCTGCAATACTTTTCTCAGAATCTGTAATTGTTGGCTTTCCTTCTACAATAACACATCCTAAAACATCTCCAAATACGTTTATTGGTTTAACAATTGAGGAATTATTAATTGTGTAATTATCACAAACATTCAATGATAATCCATTAGTGTTGATTTGAGTATTTCTATTTTTTAATCTTTCTTCTAAATCTTTTGTTATTTTTTTACCCGTTAAATCATCTTTAAAATCACCACTAGCAGCAACTATTTTTTCATTATCGGTTACAATTATATTTCTTTTATTAGTTGAATACATACTTTCAGTAAATTCTTTAATAAAATCTGTCATTTGATTAACAGGAGAATATTTTTCTAATACAATTTTATTGTCTCCATCGGTATAAATTTCTAATGATTCTCCTTCTTTTATGCGCATTGTTCTTCTTAATTCTTTAGGGAGAACAATTCTTCCTAAATCATCTATTCTTCTTACAACACCTGTTGCTTTCATAATAACATCTCCTTTTTTAATTATCTATGTTTATTATGAACTTTTTTTCTTATTTAATACTTAAACTTTTATATTTTCTAAGAATTTTGTAAGAGTATATATATAACTTTCTTTATAATCAAATGGATCAATATGAATAAATATTCTATTATTCTTATAAGAGAATGTGAAAAGTGGCGCAAACTTAGTAGCAACTTGTGATAAATCTTTATAATTTATTTTTAAAGATGCTTCTTCATCGAAATTTAAATTTATTTCTTCTTTTAATTCTTTAAAGTTTTCTATTCCTTTTGATTTTAATAAATACTCAAGATATTTTGTTTCCATGTAAAGTAAGATATCTTGATTTAATGTACCATAACGGTCTGTATATTCATTAATTAAACTTTTTATTTGATCTCTTGACTTAATTTTGCTTATTTCCTTATGCATCGCAATTCTTATTTCATCATCAATAACATAGTTTGGATCAATATGTTTTGATATAGAAATATTAAAATATTTATGTTCTTGTGGATCTTCTTTTACTCCTTTTAATTCATTAATAGCTTCATCTAAAAGTTTCATATATAAATCCATTCCTATAGCATCAATAAATCCTGATTGTTCATCACCTAAAATATCTCCAGCTCCTCTGATTGCTAAATCTTTCATCGCAATTTTATAGCCACTACCTAAGGATGTAAATTCTTTTATTGCATCTAGGCGTTCTTTTGCTTGCTGTGTCAATACTTTATGTGGTTCATACATTAAATAAGCATACGAAATTCTATCACTTCGTCCTACTCTACCTCTTATTTGATACAGTTGACTAAGACCTAAATGGACAGCTCTTTCAATAATTAAAGTATTAGCATTAGGAATGTCAATACCTGTTTCTATAATTGTTGTACACACCAAAACATCATATTCTTTATCTAAAAATCTTACTAATTCATCTTCAATTGCTTCTTTTTGCATTTTTCCATGAATAGTTCCTACTTTTGCTTTAGGACATAGTTTGTGTATTTTTGTAACTATACGATCCAATTCATCAATGTGATTTAATAAATAGAAAACTTGACCATTTCTACCCATTTCTCTGTTAATAGCTTCTCTTATTACTGAATCATTAGTTTCTAATACGTATGTTTGAACTGGGAGTCTATTAGTAGGAGGTGTTTCAATCAAAGATAAATCTCTTAATCCAGATAATGCCATTTGTAATGTTCTTGGAATAGGTGTTGCTGTTAACGTTAAAATATCAACATTTGCTTTTAATTCTTTAATTCTTTCTTTGTGAAGAACTCCAAATCTTTGTTCTTCATCTATTATTAATAATCCAAGATTTTTAAAAACTAAATCGTTTGATAGAACTCTGTGTGTTCCAATTACTATGTCAACATAACCTTTTTTTAGACCTTCTAAAACTATTTTTTGTTTAGAAACAGGCACGAATCTATTTAATAGTTCAACTCTTATTCCATATTTTTCAAATCTTTCTTTAAAAGAGAAATAATGTTGTCTAGTTAATACAGTGGTTGGAGCCAAATAAACAACTTGTTTAGAGTTATCTACCGCTTTAAATGCTGCACGCATTGCAACTTCTGTTTTTCCAAATCCTACATCACCACAAATTAATCTATCTAAAGGTCTTTTTCCTTCCATATCTTGCTTAACTTCATTAATTGCTTTAATTTGGTCTGTAGTTTCTCTATATTCAAAATCTGATTCAAATTGTAATTGTTCTACAGAATCTTTATCATATATATATCCTTGTTTTAAATCACGTTCTGCTTGAACTTTTATAAGTCTTTTTGCGACTTCCATAACTTTTTCCTTAATTCTGGCTTTCTTTTTCTTCCATTCTTTACCAGTTAAGTTATTTAGTTTTGGTTTTGCGTCCTTCGAAGTATTATATTTTTCTAAAAGATATATATTTTCTACTGGTACATATAGTTTACCATCATCAGAATATTGTATGTGTAGATAATCAATTTGTTTTTCTCTAAGTATTTTTGTTTCTATTCCTAAGTAAATACCTATACCATATTCTTGGTGAACTACATAATCACCAGGTTTTAAATCATCTTTATCATAAATTTTAGTTGTATTTTTATAATACTTATGATATTTACCTTGTTTATTTATTTTACCAGGTGCAAATTC
>JAZOLP010000007.1:0-15668 GCA_045653225.1 Bacilli bacterium | reverse complement strand
TCCATAATCTTTAATATAATCATAAGGGATACTTTTTCTACCGCCATTTAAACTGTCTTTATATTTTTCTACTAATAATGATGTAGGTAAAATATATACTTCATCTTTTGAAGAAAATTCGATTATTAAAAATGATATTCCCCCTAGTTTATCAATTTTTATTAAATGTTCTATTTGATGAGAATAAAGTCTATCAAATGAGAAGTTAAGTTCTCTACATGATTTAGCTTCAAAATCAATATATTTTTCTTTATAAATACCATTATAATCAGTTGTTGATGGTGTTTTGTAATATGCTTCAGTAATTTTTGCTTTTGATCTTGCTGGATAATCTACTTTTACAATTTGGATTGGTGTAGGTTTTTTATATATTACTGCAATATCTTTATTTAAATAATATTCATTACTTAAATTAATGGCTTCTTCAAAATCATTTCCAAGGTTTGCTTTAGATAAGTTTTTTTCTTTTTTTATTTTTAGTTCTTTAGTTGTACCATCTGGATACTTTAATAATTTCCCCATAGTTCCTCCTTAAATTTTCTATTATGATTGTATCAAAATTATTAAGTAATTTCAACAAAAATGAAGGAAAGTTAAAAAATAAATTATTTAGCCCCATTTATGATTTAAAATATGTTATAATAAATAAAATAGACTATAAAAAATTTACATATTTGAGGTGGATGATGTATAACGAAAAGATGTATCAATTAGGTTCAAATCCTTCTGCGATAAGGGATTTATTTGAATATGGTAAAAAAAGAAAACAAGAAATTGGAATAGAAAATGTTTTTGATTTTAGTTTAGGTAATCCCAGTGTTCCATCTCCAAACATTGTTAATGATACATTAATTGATTTAATTAAAAATGTTGATTCCACAAAACTTCATGGATATACATCTGCTGTTGGTGATAATGATGTTAGAAAAAGTATTGCTGAATATTTAAATAAAACTTATAATACTTTTGTATCCAGTGATTTTATTTATTTAACTGTAGGTGCAGCAGCTTCTTTAACAATAACTCTTAATGCGATAATAAATGAGGATGATGAAATAATAGTTATTGCTCCATTCTTTCCTGAATATAAGGTTTTTGTTGAAAAAGCTGGTGGTAAACTTATTGTTTCTAAAAGTTTAGATTCTTCATTTTTACCTGATTTAATTGATTTAGAAAAATGTATTACAGAAAAAACTAAAGGTATTATTATTAATTATCCAAATAATCCAACTGGTGTTATGATTGATGAGGATAGTTTGAAAAATTTATGTGATTTATTAGAGAAAAAACAAAAAGAATATAATCATCCAATCTATTTGATCTCTGATGAACCGTATCGAGAGTTACTATATGACAATAAAAAATATTTATTTGTTACAAATTATTATGATAATAGTGTAGTATGTTATTCTTTTAGTAAATCTTTAAGTTTACCTGGTGAACGTATTGGTTATATTTTAGTTAATCCAAATTGTATTAAATGTAAAGAATTGTTTTTTAGTATTTGTGGTTCTGGTAGAAGTTTAGGTTTTGTTTGTGCGCCTGCTTTATTTCAATATATGATTCCACATGTATTAGGATATACTAGTGATTTAAGTCTTTATGAAAAAAATCGTGATATTCTTTATGATAATTTAATAAAGATTGGTTATAATGTCATTAAACCAGATGGAGCTTTTTATTTGTTTGTTGAAGCGTTGGAAAAAGATGCTGCAAGTTTTTGTAATAAAGCAAAAGAATATGAATTATTACTAGTTCCAAGTGATTCATTTGGTTGTTTAGGATATATTAGAATATCATATTGTGTAAATACTTCAATGATTTTAAAATCTATTGATAGCTTTAAAGCTCTTTATGATAGTTATAAAGGAGAAAAAGATGAGTAATTTAAATGACGCAAGAACAAAGATTAATGCTATTGATAAAGAAATAGCTAAGTTATTTGAAGAACGAATGAAAGTTTCTAAAGAAGTAGCGGAATATAAAATGGAACATGGGCTTCCTATATATGATAAAATTCGTGAAGAAGAAGTTATTAGAAAAAATACTGAACTAATTGAAGATGAAAATCTAAAAAAATATTATGTGATGTTTTTACAAGATATAATGGATACATCTAAAGCATATCAACAAGAACTAATGAAAGGTTTAAAAGTTGGATATAGTGGTGTACCTGGTGCTTTTGGATATATTGCTGCAAAAAAAATGTTCCCAAATGCAAATTTATTATCATATACTGATTTTAATATCGCTTATAAAGCTTGTGAAAAAGGTGAATGTGATATTGTAGTTTTACCTACAGAAAATAGCTATGCAGGTGATGTAGGAACAGTAATGGATTTAATGTTTTCAGGTAGTTTATATGTAAACAGAATGATTGATTTGGATGTAGTACATAATTTAATTGCATGTAGTGGTGCATCAAAAGAGTCAATTAAAAAAGTATATAGTCATGCGCAAGCTTTAGCTCAATGTTCAGATTATATTAAACAATATAATTTTGAAGAAATAGAGTACCCAAATACTGCTATGGCTGCAAAAATGATTTCAGAAAAAAATGATCCACAAATAGCTGCTATTGCATCTATAGAAACTGCAGAATTATATAATCTAGAAGTAATTGATAAAAATATTAACGCAAGTAGAAATAATACTACTAGGTTTGCTGCATTTTCTAGAGTACAAAATCTACCAAGTAAAACAGCTAAAATGGGTGAACATTTTATTTTAGTATTTACAGTTAAAAATGAAGCAGGTGCTCTTGCAAATGCACTAAATATTATTGGTTCACATGGATTTAATATGCGTACATTGAGAAGTAGACCAATGAAAGAGTTAATGTGGAATTATTATTTCTATGTAGAACTTGATGGAAATATAAATACTGAAGATGGTAGTGATATGTTAAAACAATTATCTTCAATGTGTGATAGATTAAAACTTGTAGGAGCATATACTTCAAGAGTTTATAAATAAAAGAGGTGAGTAAAATGATTTTATCAGTTGATGTTAAAGATACAAGCTACGATATTATTGTTGAAAAAGGATGTTTATCAAAAGCTAGTGAATATCTTGATTTAAATCGTAAAGTACTAATTATTACTGATAGTAAAGTACCTTCAAAATATTCTGAAGTTATTTTAAAACAATGTTCAAATGGATATATTTATACATTTGAATCTGGTGAAGAAAATAAAAATTTTAGTACATATAAAGATATTTTATCTTTTCTAATTGATAAATCATTTACAAGAAGTGACTGTATTGTCGCAGTAGGTGGAGGAGTTGTTGGTGATTTAAGTGGATTTGTAGCTTCTACTTATATGCGTGGAATTGATTTTTATAATATTCCAACAACACTTTTAGCTCAAGTTGATTCTTCCATTGGCGGTAAAACAGCTATTGATTTCGAAGGAGTAAAAAACATTATCGGTGCTTTTTATCAACCTAAGAAAGTTTTAATAGATTCAACAACACTTTTAACATTAGATCATAGACTTCTTAGTGCTGGTCTTGCAGAAAGTATCAAGATGGCCGCAACTTTTAGTGAAGAGTTATTTGAAATAATTAAATGTCCATATCATTTAATGGATAAAATAGATGATATTATTATTAAATCACTAAAAATTAAAAAGTATGTAGTTGAAAACGATCCATATGAGAAAAACTTAAGAAGAGTTTTAAATTTTGGTCATACAATTGGTCATGGTATTGAAGCAAGTTTAAATGGTGCTTTATACCATGGTGAATGTGTAGCACTTGGAATGTTATATTTTTGTAGTGAAGAAGTTAAAAGTAAATTAATAGATGTATACTCTAAATATGATTTACCTATTAGCTTTGATTTTAATAAAGATGCTGCATATAAGTATATTACACTTGATAAAAAGGGTGTTGGTGATTATATTAATGTAATAAAATGTGAAAAAATAGGAACTTTTGAAATTGTAAAAGTTCATAAAAATGATATACATAATTTTTTAGGAGGTTCTAATGAGTAATTCAATTGGTAAAAGTATAGTTCTTACTTTATTTGGAGAAAGTCATGGTCCTTATATTGGGGTTGTAATTGATGGTCTTTCAGCAGGATTAAAAGTAGATGATGAATTTATTAATTCTCAACTTGCGAAAAGAAGACCAACTTTGGCTATTGAAACTTCACGTGTTGAAAAAGATCATTATGAAATTATTAGTGGTGTTATGAATGGATATACAACTGGTATGCCACTATGTATTATTATTCCTAATGAAAATACAAAAAGTAGTGATTATGAAAAAAATCATGGTATAGCAAGACCTTCTCATGCTGATTATGTAGCTCATATGAAGTATAATGGTTTTGAAGATTATCGTGGTGGTGGACATTTTTCTGGTCGTTTAACTGCAGCTATAGTTGCAGCAGGGGCAATTTGTCTAGATGCTTTAAAGAGAAAAAATATTATAATTGGTACACATATTTTAAGATGTGGAAAAGTATATGATAGCAATTTTGATAATGTAGAAGAAGAAATTAATTTAATCAATAATAAAGATTTTCCAGTTATTTCTAATTGTGAAAAAGAAATGGCTGATGAAATATTTAAAGTTAAGATGGATAGTGATTCAATTGGCGGAGTTATTCAAACTGCAATTTGTAATTTACCAGTAGGGCTTGGTGAACCTTGGTTTGATTCGTTTGAAGGAATTATTTCTAATGCGTTATTTTCGATTGGTGGTATAAAAGGTGTTGAATTTGGTGCAGGATTTGGTTTTGCGGATTTAACAGGAAGCACTGCCAATGATGCATTTACTTATAAAATGGGTAAAGTAGTTACAAAAACAAATAATTCAGGTGGTGTTAATGGTGGCATTACAAATGGAATGCCAGTTATCTTCAATGCAGCAGTAAAACCTACTCCATCAATTTCTAAACCACAAGAAACAATAGATTTTATTAATGGTAATAATACTACATTAGAAATTACAGGACGTCATGATCCTGCAATTATTAGAAGAATTTGTATTGTCGTTACTAGTTTAGTTGCGGTTGTTGTATGCGATGTATTAACTAATACATTTGGGAAAGATTATTTAAAATAAGAGGTAAACATAATGAAATACGGACTAATTGGTGAAAAACTAGGTCATAGTTTTTCTAAAGAAATTCATGAAATGATAGGTTATTACAATTATGAACTTCATGAAGTTGCAAAAACTGATATTGACCTTTTTATGAAAGAAAAAGATTTTATTGGAATTAATGTAACAATTCCATATAAAGAAACAGTAATTCCGTATTTAGATGAAATTGATGATGTTGCTTTAAGAATTGGTGCTGTTAATACTATTATTAATGTAGATGGTAAACTAAAAGGTTTTAATACAGATTATTATGGAAAGAAAGCTTTAATTTAAAAAGCAGACAATGATTGTTATAATAAAAAAGTTTTAATTTTAGGTACTGGTGGTACTAGTAAAACAGCATATGCATTAGTAAAAGATTTAGGTGCTAAAGATATTTTAAAAGCTTCAATTAATAATGAAGAAGGCACAATTACTTATGATGAAGTTATTTCTAATCATAATGATGCGGATGTTATTATTAATACTACACCAGTTGGAATGTATCCTAATAATGATGGTTGTATTATTGATATAAAACATTTTAAATCATTAAGTGGTGTAGTAGATGTTGTATATAATCCTTTAAGAACAACGCTTGTGCAAAACGCAAAAAACTTAAATATTAAGGCTATTGCGGGATTATATATGCTTGTTGGGCAAGCAGTTTACGCATCTGGAATATTTTTAAATAAAAATATTGATTTAGAAATTATTGACCCTATTTTTAATAAGATTAATGATGATAAAGAAAATATTGTTTTAATAGGAATGCCTTCAAGCGGAAAAACAACAATTGGTAAAATCTTAAGTGAAAAATTAAATAAAAAGTTAATCGATACAGATGATTTAATTGTTGATAAAATTGGTATGAGTATTAAAGACTTTATGACTACTCATACAGAATATGAGTTTAGAAATATTGAAACTGAATGTGTAAAAGAAGCTTCAAAACATTCACAAGTAATTATAGCTACTGGTGGAGGTGCAGTTTTAAGAGAAGAAAATGTTTTATCACTTAAACAAAATGGTAAATTATTTTTCTTAAAACGTGATTTAGAACTACTTACACCAACATCTTCACGTCCATTTTCTAATGATTTAGAATCTTTAAAGAAACGTTATATTGAACGTCTTCCAATATATGAAACTGTATGTGACAAAGTTGTAGATAATAATCAAGATATTGATTATACAATTAAACAAATAAGAGGTGAATAAAATGAAATTAGTAGTGCTTAATGGTCCAAATTTAAATTTTATAGGCATTAGAGAACCTGAAATTTATGGTAAAGAAACATATGATGATTTATGTAATTATCTTAATGATTATGCAAATTCTAATAATATTGAATTAGAAATTAAACAATCAAATCATGAAGGATTTTTAGTAGATTTTATTCATCAAGCATATTTTGATAAAGTTGATGGGATTATTATTAATCCAGGTGCTTACACACATACAAGTATTGCGTTACTTGACGCGATCAAAAGTGTTAATATTAAAACTATAGAAGTACATTTATCTGATGTAACTAAAAGAGAAGATTTTAGACAAGTAAGTTATTTAAGAAGTGCTTGTGTAAAATCAATAATGGGAAAAGGCTTTAAAGGATACATTGAAGCTATTGATTATTTTTTAAATAAATAATATAAAATAAAAAAGGAGGAAACATGCGAAAAAGAATTTTAATATCTAATGCAAGCGGTAAAGTTTTTGCACCTCCTTCAAAAAGTTATGCACATCGTATGCTTATATGTGCTGCGTTAACTTCTAATTTATGTGTCATTAAAAATATTGAACTTTCTAATGATATTACAGCAACATTAAATTGCTTAAAAGCTTTAGGCTATGAATGTCATTATAATAATGCTTTAAAAGAAGTAACAATAAATTATAATGGTAATCCATCTGATACATTTGATTGTTTAGAAAGCGGTAGTACACTTCGTTTTATGATACCAATCGTACTTACCAAACAAAATGGTGGTAAGTTTGTTGGTTCCTCAAGACTCTTAGAACGAGGCCTTGGAATTTATGAAGAGATTTTTGATGATCAAAATATTAAATATATTAAAACTAATAATAGTATTTGTCTAAAAGGTAAACTAAACAGTGGTGTATATAAAATAAAAGGTAATATTAGTAGTCAATTTATTAGTGGTTTATTATTTAGTTTACCATTATTAGAGAATGATTCAATTATCGAAATTATTCCACCAATTGAAAGCATTGATTATATTAAAATGACAATTGATGTTTTAAAAATGTTTGCTGTTGATGTCATAGAAGATTTAGATCATAATATTATTAAAATTAAAGGAAATCAAAAATATCAACAAAGAGATACTACTGTTGAAGGTGATTACTCTAATGCTGCTTTTTTAGATGCGTTTAATTATATAGGTGGAAATGTAGAAGTTAAAGGCTTAAATCCTTTTACTTTACAAGGAGATTCTTTATATAAAAATTATTTTGATATTTTAAGTAAAGAAAAAATGCCAATAATCGATATTTCTAATACAATAGATTTAGGTCCTATTTTATTTGTTATGGCTTCGTTATTAAATGGGGCTATCTTTAAAGGAATAAATAGACTTAGAATTAAAGAGAGTGACCGTGTGCTTTGTGTATGTGAAGAACTTGCGAAATTTGGTGTTAAATATGAAATTAGTGATAATGAATGTATCATTTATCAAAGTAATTTGCATAAACCAATTGATATAATTAATTCACATAATGATCACCGTTTAGTTATGGCATTTACGGTAATGCTATCTAAATTTGGTGGCATAATTGAAACTACAGAAGCTGTTAATAAAAGTTTTCCAAACTTTTTTGAAATAATAAAAGACTTAAATATTGAGGTGCAAGATGAGTAAATTACAAAATAAGAATATTTTAATTGTTGGACTTGGGCTTATGGGTGGTTCTTACGCATCAGCACTTACTAATAAAGGATATTATGTAGGAGCAGTAACTAAAGATCAATCATCAATTGATTATGCGGTAAAACATAATATTATAAAAGAAGGAACTACTATTCCTTCAAAAGAATTTATTGAAAAATTTGATTTAGTGGTATTTGCGTTATATCCTAAAATATTTGTCGAATGGATTGAGGAATATCAACATTTATTAAAATCAAATATTATTATTACTGATGTTACAGGTATTAAATCAGAAATTGTATATAAGATTCAAACTATTTTAAGAAAAGATATAGAATTTATTCCTGCACATCCAATGGCAGGTCGTGAAGTATATGGTGTAGAAAATAGTGATCCTGATATGTTTAAAGGAGCAAACTATATTATTACACCAACAAGTGAAAATTCAAATGATGCAATAGATACTGCAAGAGCACTAGGAGAAGAATTAGAATTCAAAAATATTTCAATTCTTAGCCCTGAAGAACATGATGAAATGATTGGATTTTTATCACAACTTACCCACTGTATTGCAGTTGCGTTAATGACTTGTAAAGATTCAACACATTTAGTAGATTATACTGGTGACTCATTTAGAGATTTAACGAGAATTGCGAAAATTAATGAATATATGTGGACAGAGTTGTTTTTAATGAATAAAAATCAACTATTATCACAAATGGATTTATTTTTAAAACAATTTAAAGAACTACGTGATGCTTTAGCAAAAGAAGATGCTGAATCTATGAAAGAAATAATGAGACTATCTACAAAACGTAGAAAATATTTTGACAAATAGAGGTGACTGATATGAATATGAACTTTAAAAGAAAATTACCTATTCCAAAAGAAATCAAAGAAATGTATCCAGTTTCTGAAGAAGGCCTTCTTGCAAAAGAAAAAAATGATTTAGAAATCACTAAAATCTTTACTGGTGAAAGTGATAAATTATTATTAGTAATTGGACCATGTTCTGCTGATAGAGAAGATGCAGTAATTGAATATATATATAGATTAAGAAAAATTCAAGATCAAGTTTCTGATAAAATTGTTATTGTTCCTCGTATTTATACTAATAAACCACGTACCACTGGTGCTGGGTATAAAGGGATGTTACATCAACCAAATCCTAACAAAGATTCAGACATGTTAAAGGGATTAATTTCAATTAGAAAACTTCATATGCGTGCTTTAAATGAAACAGGTTTTTCATGTGCTGATGAAATGCTATATCCTGAAAATCATCGTTATTTAAATGATTTATTATCATATGTTGCAGTAGGAGCTAGAAGTGTAGAAAATCAAGGACATCGTTTAACTGCAAGTGGTATTGATATTCCAGTAGGAATGAAAAATCCCACAAGTGGTGATATTACAGTAATGCTTAATTCAATTAGAGCAGCTCAAGGAAGTCATACATTCTTATATCGTGGATGGGAAGTAGAAAGTAGCGGGAATCCTTTAGCTCATGCAATTTTACGTGGTTATGTTGATGAAAGAGGCAATAGTATTCCTAACTATCATTATGAAGATTTACAAGCGTTATGTGAAATTTATACTGAAAAAGATTTTCACAATCCAGCTTTAATTGTTGACTGTAATCATGCAAACTCTGGTAAGAAATATGAACAACAAGTGCGTATTGCAAAAGAAGTTTTACATAGCACAAGACATTCAGAAGATATTAATAAACTTGTAAAAGGATTTATGATTGAATCATATTTAGAAGATGGTTGTCAAAAATCAACAGATGGAGTATATGGTAAATCAATTACTGACCCATGTCTTGGTTGGGAAAAGACAGAAAAGTTAATTTTCGATATCGCAGAACTTAGAAAATAAATTGAGGTATTTAATGAATAAAACTTTAGAACTTTTACTTTTAGGAAATAAAAAATATTTAACTGAATGTGCTTATTCAGGTGATATTACAAGTACAAGAAGATTAGATACTTCAGTTAATGGTCAACATCCAAAAGCTGTAGTCATTACTTGTTCTGATTCAAGAGTAGTTCCAGAAATTATTTTTAACGCTGGGATTGGTGAAATCTTTGTAATTAGATGTGCTGGTAATGTAATGGATGATACAATCTTAGGAAGTATTGAATATGCGGTAGAACATTTACACACAGATTTAGTAATGGTTTTAGGCCATTCATCATGTGGTGCAGTTACTTCAACTATTAAATCATCTCCTACAGGTTTTACAAAAAGAATTACTGATAAAATTAAAGAGGTAATTAAAGAAGAATTAGATATTTCTAAAGCTGTTAAGATTAATGCATTATCACAAGCAAATATTATTAAACAAGCCTTTAAGTTTGAAAATGTTGATGTTTGTGCTGCAATGTACAATATTGAAACAGGTAGTGTTGAAATTTTATAAAATTAAGATGAAATAACAAATTGAAACTTATGTTTTAGTTTGTTATTTTTTTTCTTAATAGGATTACTTGCATAAAAGTTGCTTTTGTGGTATAATAAGATTGTATGGAAATTATTACATATAATTAAATTTATGTTTTAATTAATGTGTTTATATATAAAATAATTTAAATACATAAAAAGAATAATACGAAAAAGGAGAAAGAAAATGGTACAAATTTGGGTATTAATTCTTTCTATAGTATTATCACTTGGTGTAGGTGCTCTAGTAGCTGGTTACTTTATGTTTAATAAAGGTAAAGAAGAAGTTGAACAAAAGTTTGAACAACTTGGAAAAGATGCTATTAAAATTATTGATGATGCTAAAGCAGAAGGCGAAAAAAGAAAGAAAGAAATTATTTCAGAAGGAAAAGCTGAAGTTTCTGCATTAAAGAAAGAGCATGAACAAGAAGTACGCGAAAAGAAAGCTGAACTACAAGAAGAAGCTAAAAAGTTAGAAAGACGTGAGACTAGTTTAGATAATCGCTCAACAAATTTAGATAAACGCGAAAGCAATTTAGAACAAAAAGAAAATAAACTAGAACAACGTATTTCTGATATTGAAAAGCGTAGTGATAAGATAGAAGAATTAATTCAAGAACAAGAAAAGAAATTAATGGAAATTTCTGGTTACACTCAAGAAGAAGCAAGACAAATTATTATGTCTCGTCTTGAAGAAGAAATGCATATGGAAATGGCTCTATATGTAAAAGAAGAAGTTGAAAAAGCTAAATATGAAGCTACTCGTAAATCACAAGTAATTTTAGCTAACGCAATTCAACAATATGCTAATGAAACAATTTCAGAAAAAACTGTTTCAGTAGTATCACTACCTAATGATGAAATGAAAGGTAGAATTATTGGTCGTGAAGGACGTAATATTAGAACTATTGAACAAGTTACAGGTGTTGATTTAATTATTGATGATACACCAGACTCAGTAGTAATTTCATGTTTTGATCCAATCAGAAGAGAAATTGCTCGTAGAACACTTGAAATCTTAGTTACTGATGGTCGTATTCAACCACCTAGAATTGAAGAAGTATTCCAACGCTGCACTAAAGAAATCGAAAACGAAATTCGTGAAGAAGGCGAAAAGGCAGTATTCGAAGTTGGTATTGGTAAGATTCATCCAGAACTTGTTAAGTTAATTGGTAAAATGCATTTTAGAACTAGTTATGGTCAAAATGTTTTATTCCATGCTAAAGAAGTTGCATTCTTAGCTGGTAAGATGGCTGCTGAAATTGGTGAAGATGAAATCCTTGCACGTCGTGCAGGTCTTCTACACGATATTGGTAAAGCTGTTGACCACGAACAAGAAGGAAGCCATGTTGAAATTGGTGTAGAAATTGCAACTAAATTTAGAGAGCATGCGACAATTATTGATTCAATCGCTTCTCACCATGGTGACAAAGAAGCAGAAACAATTATTGCACACTTAGTTGCAGCAGCTGATACATTAAGTGCTGCTCGTCCAGGTGCAAGAAGTGAATCTCTAGACAATTACATCAAACGTCTTGAACAATTAGAAGCATTATCTAAAGAATTCAAGGGTGTTGATAAAACTTATGCTTTACAAGCAGGTCGTGAAGTAAGAATTATTGTTAAGCCTGAAGAAATTACTGATGCTGAAGCACACTTACTAGCACGTAATATTAAAAACAAAATTGAGCAAACTATGAATTATCCAGGTAACATTAAAGTTACTGTTATTAGAGAAACAAGAGTTCAAGAAATTGCTCGTTAGAAAGATTTAAAACAAATGAAAATTTTAATCATTGGAGACATTTATTCAAACACTGGTCGCTTAATGGTTGAAAAGTATTTACCTAAGGTGAGGGAAAAGTACAATATTAATTTCATTGTTGCAAATGGAGAAAATATCGCTCATGGTAATGGTATCACTGAGCGATATTATCATTTTCTACTAGAACAACATGTTAATGTTGTAACAATGGGAAATCATACTTGGGGTAATGCTGAAATCTTTAAGTTCATTAATGAAGCTAAAGTTTTAGTTAGACCACTTAACTACCCAGAAGGAACTCCTGGTGTAGGTTATGTAACTGTAAAATATAATCAAACTACAATTACTGTATTCCAAGTTTTAGGAAGAACTTTTATTAATCAAGCTTTGGACTGTCCATTTGCTGCTACTGAAAAACTTTTAAAAGAAGTTAAGAGTGACATTTATATTTGTGACTTCCATGGTGAGGCAACAAGTGAAAAAATTGCTTATGGTTACCACTTTGATGGTAGAGTTAATATTGTTGTTGGCACACATACTCATGTTCAAACTAACGATGCAAGAGTGTTAAAAGGTGGAACAATGTATATGACTGATCTTGGGATGACTGGAGCACTAGATGGTGTTATTGGAGTTGAACCAGAAGGTATTATTAAAAAGTTCTTAACTGGTATGCCTGTAAGACATACACCAATGGAAAAAGGACATAAACAATTTTGTGGGTTAGTTGTTGACATAGATGAAAAAACGCGTAAAGTGACAAAATATGACATTATTAATATGGTAGAATAAATTTGTAAGGCAAAAATATGCAAAAGAAATTTACTAGGGGGTACCATAAAAATGGAAGTATTAAAAGTTTCATCTAAATCAAAACCAAGTTCAGTTGCAGGAGCACTAGCTAATGCATTTCGTGAACGTCCAACTGTTGAAATTCAAGCGGTTGGAGCAGGATCTTTAAATCAAGCAATTAAAGCAATTGCTATTGCAAGAGGATATGTTGCACCAACAGGAAAAGATTTGGTTTGCGTTCCAGCTTTTAGTGATATTATTATTGATGGGGAAGAACGTACAGCTATTAAACTTATTGTTGAAGCAAGAAAATAAGTTGGCTTTGCCAACTTTTTTAAAAAACAGAGGAAATAATTATGAATTTACCAACACTTTATACAAAAAGATTAATCATTCGTCCCCTTGCTGTTAGTGATGCTGAAGATATGTATGAATATTCAAAAACAAATCTTGTAGGTCCTAAAGCTGGTTGGGCTCCTCATATTAATTTAAATGAAACATTTACAATTTTAAGAAACATGGTTTTATTTAAACCTCAATATGAGCTTGGTAACTGGGCTATAGTAGATAAATCAAATAATAAAATGATTGGTACTATTGAACTTTATAATTATATTCCTTGTTTTAAAGCAGAACTTGGATATGCGCTAAATCCTAATTATTGGGGACAAGGATTAGTAACTGAAGCCGCTTTAAAAGTATTAGAATTCGGCTTTGATAGTCTTGAATTAAAAAGAATCGAAGCTGGAACTTTCCTTGATAATTATCAAAGTCAAAGAGTTTGTGAAAAGATTGGTATGACAAAAGAGGGAGTACAAAGAAATGGTTATATTAGATATGATGGAATTATCTTTGATAAGGTAATGTATGGTATAACTATTGAAGAATATAGAGATTTTATTAAACACAATTAGAAAGAATAATTCGTATGAAGAAAGATATTAAATACATTAATGCAATAGAACCATCTATTAAAGAAGCTCGTAAAAGAAGAGGAGCTGAAGTTTTAATTAATAATTTTATTCTTGAACCTAAATATATAAATCTAGGTGCTGGAAAAAAATATATGTTAAAAACTTATGGATGCCAAGGTAATTTAGCTGATAGTGAAAAAATTGCTGGTATTTTAGAAATGATGGGTTATGAAGAAACAAGCGATGAATTAGCTGCAGACTTTGTTCTTTTTAATACTTGTGCGATTCGTGAAAATGCTGAAGAAAGAGTATTTGGAGAAATTGGAAGATTTGAAAAGTTCAGAAAAAAGAATCCTAATATGCTAATCGGTTTATGTGGATGTATGCCACAAGAAGAACGTACAGTAAATAAAATAAAAAAGACTTTTCCTCATATTAATATTGTTTTTGGAACACATAATATTGCTGAACTTCCTAAGTTTTTGTATAATGCAATTAATGAACAAAGAAAAACTTTAGAAGTATTATCTATCGAAGGACATATCTATGAAGATGTTCCTGTTAAAAGAGATCATCCTAAAAAAGCATGGGTTAATATTATGTTTGGCTGTGATGAATTCTGTACTTATTGTATTGTGCCTTACACAAGAGGTAAAGAAAGATCACGTCGTCCAGAAGCTATTTTAGAAGAAGTTAAAGAACTGATTAAACAAGGTTATGTTGAAGTAACTTTACTTGGACAAAATGTTAATGCTTATGGTAAAGATTTAAAAGATATAAATTATACATTTGCTGATCTTTTAAAAGATTTGAATAAACTTGACATTAAGAGAGTGAGATTTACAACTTCTCATCCAAGAGATTTAGATGACGCAACAATTGATGCAATGGCACTTGGTGGTAATATTATGCCGCATCTTCATTTACCAGTTCAATCAGGTAACAATCGAGTATTAAAAGCTATGAATCGTAAATATACTCGAGAAGATTATTTAGATAAGATTAATAAATTAAAAGAAAAAGTTCCTGGTATTAGTATTACAACTGATATTATTGTAGCTTTCCCAGGTGAAACTAAAGAAGAATTTGAAGATACTCTTACTTTAGTGGATGAAGTCGGTTACGAGGGAGCTTATACATTTATTTATTCGCCTCGTGAGGGTACGCCTGCTGCAACTTATGAAAATCTTCTTACAGAAGAAGAAAAACATCAAAGATTAAATCAATTAAATGAAAGAATCAATGATGGTTTCTTAAAAGGAAGACTTAGATTTGAAGGTGAAGTTGTTGAAGTATTAGTAGATGGTCCAAGCAAGAACAATCCAAATATGACTACAGGTTATACTCCACATAATATGCTTGTGAATTTTGAAGCACCTAATGCACAAGTAGGTGATTTGGTTAAAGTAAAAATCATAAAAGCTTATTCATGGCATTTATTAGGTGAATTAGTTGAATAAAAATCAAGCGATTAATATTTAATTAATCGCTTTTTATTAAATAAAGGTAATGGACATGAAAATTGAAACATTAAAAAATATAGTAAGAAAAATTAAGAAAATAAATATTATTGATGTAGTACAAATTCAAAATGAAGATGGTGATAATTTTTATTTTGTTTGGAAAATTATAGATGATAATAATGTATATATTTTAAAAAAGTCAAATGAATATGAAATTAATAATTATAATTTATTAACTAATGTTAATATTCCAAAGTTATATGGTTATGTAAAATATTATAATAAATTTTACATTTT
>JAZOLP010000006.1:0-2205 GCA_045653225.1 Bacilli bacterium | reverse complement strand
GTGCCCTTTAGACTTATTTTCTTAAACCTAATTTGGCAATAACTTCACGGTAACTTTGAACGTCTTTAGCTTTTAAATAGTTTAAAAGGTTACGACGATGACCAATTTTCTTCATTAATCCACGATGTGAGTGGAAATCATGAGGGTGTTGTTTCATGTGGCCATTAAGTTTGTTGATTTCTGCAGTTAAAATAGCAATTTGAACTTCAGTAGAACCAGTGTCACCTTCAGCACGCGCAAATTTTGCAATAATTGCGGCTTTTTCTTCTTTTGTAATACAAGCCATTTTCTTGTCCTCCTTATTAAAATTTCGTAACTTAATACGATTAATATGCCAATACAATGTAAATCGTCGGAAGAATCGATAAACTTTGTATAGGTCGAATATATTATACTACTTTTTTCATTTTTTTGCAAGTATAAGGTTTTTATTTATAATAATTTCTTTATCACATTTTAATCTTTCAATTAATTCTTCTTTACTATTAAATTTTATTTCACCTCTTACATAACAAAAGCACTCAATTTTAAGTATTTTATCATATAAGTCAAGATCAACATCAAACAAATTAATTTCAATAGATATGTTGTTAGTAAAATTGCAGGTAGGGTTATGCCCAACATTCATCATACCTAAATAACTTTTATCATCAATACAAACATTAACTCCATAAACACCAACTTTTAATAGCCCTCTTGCAAAATCATTATCAATGTTAGCCGTCGGAAAACCTAATTGTCTACCTATTTGTTTGCCTTTTATAACTTTTCCCGTAAAGAAATACTCATAACCTAATAATTGATTAACTAAATCAATCTCACCTGATTTTAATAATTCAATAATTTTAGTGCTACCTATCTTTTCATTTTCATATTTAACAATATCAATAATTGTGCTATTGATTTTATTATCACTTAAACTTGAAATCTCATATGCATTTCCTTCACCGTGATGTCCAAATTTAAAGTCAGTTCCAACAATTACTTCTTTAACATTAATTTTTAATAAATAATTATTAATAAACTCTTTTTTAGATATTTTAGAAAATGTATCATTAAATTCAATAATGATTAAATAGTCTACTCCAAATGATTCAATTATTTTTGCTTTTGTTTCTAATGAATTAATTGAAAATCTTTTTTCTTTAGAAATTATTTCGTTAGGGTGTGGATTAAAAGTTATAACAGCAGATTTATAGTTTAGTTTTTTACTTTTTGATACAGCATTCTTAATTAGTTCTTGATGGCCTAAGTGAATACCATCAAAGGCTCCAATTGTTATCACAAGTGGAAAACTATATTTCACACAATAATCATTAAATTTAATTAATTCCATACTCTAACAGCCCTATAACCGTAAATTTCTTTATCAAACTCATATATAGCAATTAAATCATCTTTATTTTTAATTACTATTCTATCAGGTTTTTTATTTATTAAACCATGTATTTTGTTTGGCGATATTTTCATACCATGAATTGCTTTATAATAACATTCTTCTTCATCAATAATTTCATAATCCTTTAAAGTTTCTAACATAGAATAACTTTTAAATTCACCATTTTCAATTTGATTTAAAGTAAAGCTTTCATTTATTGTCCATACACCACATCTTGTTCTAATTAAATTATTCATTAGTCCAGGATAACCTAGTTTCTTTGCAATATCTACACATAAGCTTCTAATATAAGTACCTTTAGAAACATTAGTTTTAATAGAAAATGTATAAAAGTCATCTTTTTTAACTAATGGTGAAATTCTTTCTAATGAGAAAATCTCTACTTCTCTTGATGCAAGTTCAACTTTTTCATTATTTCTAGCATATTCATATAATTTTTTACCATTCACTTTAATTGAAGAGTAAATTGGAGGTACTTGGTTATTTATACCAATAAAAGTTTTTAAACATTCATCAACTTCTTCTTCAATTAATGTTTCTACTTTAACTTCATTTGTAGTATTTCCTGTTTTATCAAAAGTATCAGTACTTCTTCCGATTAAAATTTCTGCAATATACTCTTTTGAATCAGCTTCTAAAAATTGAACTAGTTTTGTAGCTTCGTTTATACAAACAATTAACACTCCACTCGCATCAGGATCTAATGTTCCTGTATGCCCAACTTTTTTTGTATTAAAAATTCTTCTAACTTTATTGACTACGTCATGACTAGTCATACCAATTGATTTATTTACAACTATAATCTT
>JAZOLP010000005.1:0-5392 GCA_045653225.1 Bacilli bacterium | reverse complement strand
TATTGATGAAGTTGGTGCAGATAATGTAATTTCATCTTCAATTGTGTATTTAACATGATCTGTTGGCATTGTTGCTTCAACTCCAACTAAGTATTTAACCATATTCTTTTCAGGATAACTATTAAATGCAGCAATATTTGTTCCATTTAACCATTGATGGAATCTAAAGAAGATTTGAACACGGTTATTAGAAGCTTGTTTATAAGTATAACTATAGCCTGTATAAGAAGTTTCCATTGCTTTTAGGAAATATGAGTTACATCCAATATATTTTGTACGATAAGGTTCACTATTTAAGAAATAATTATTATCAATTTCAGGAACATAATCATGAGAGTTAGAGCCGTCAATTGGTTTATAAATCATTGTTGCAAAAGTACGTTCAAATGTATAAACATATAAATTCTTAATATCTTGTGCACTTGATACTGTACAGCTACCATATTCTGTAGAGTTTACATAAATCTTATAAGCCCCATCAGTTACTGTAACTTGTGGTAGATGTGATGCATTAGCAACTAGCCAATCAAATAAATCATTATAGAAATCATTTGAGAAGTCTTCTCTAGATGCCCAAGTTGATTTAGAAACTACATATAAATTTGAATCATATGTAATTGTATATTCAATTAATTCATATTCTGCTTTTACACTTAAATCACTTGTAACATTTTCGATTGATTCGCTCCAACCTACAAATTCATAACCTTCAATTTCAGGTGCAATCGGAGATGCAGCAGCTCTACCACTCTTAACTTTTGTTTCTTTTAATAAATTATTATCTTGATCATAGAATTTAACTGTATGATATACGATATCACTATTATCTGGCAAGTTTAGTTTATGCATACTTTGCCAGTCAACTGTAACAAAGTCAACGCCGATATCAATCCATTTTTGAACATCTTTATAATCACTATATTGTGTGAAAGTATATGTAGAAACTTTAATTCCAGCATCTTGGTATCTTGCTACCCATTCAGCTGTGTTTTCAGTTTGACCATTACCATAAGTTACACAACCACTAACATCTAGTCCATATTGTTTACATCTATTAAATACAGTTTCAGATGCAAATGAATCTACTAGATATTGACAAGGAATATAGTCATATCCATTTTGTTTAACCCAAATTAAACAGTTATATGCGCTTGCTAGGAAGATTGTTTGTTCTAACATTCCTTCTTGTTCAATTAAAGCCATAAGTTGTGGCATTCTAGATTGATCACTATTAGAAATACCAGGAGAACCTTTTAGTTCTACAACTGCATATATACCGTATTCTTTACAAATTTCTAAATATCTTTCTAAAGTACAAATTTTTGAAGAATATTTACCTGTTCCAGGCATTTCATTATATTGACTAGGATAACCTGCTGTTCTACTTGATGTAACAACAACATCTTTTAAATCAGCCCAATTTGTATTAGCAATAGTAAGTCCGCCAAATGTATCATCATGACAACATACAAATACACCATCTTTAGTTTGTTTAACGTCAGTTTCTAAAGCTTGATATTGTAATGTTTCTGCTGCATATAAGAATGCTTCTTCAGTATTAGCAACACCATAATATGATCCTTGGTGACCAATAAATTGTACTGCATAATCCCAAATAACTTTAACAGTTCTTTCTAAAGTTGCGGTATTGCCTGCATTATCACTTACTTCATAAGTGACTTTGTATGTACCATATTTTCTATTGTTAATTTCATGAGTAATTTGAACAGAATCTTTTAAGTTTCCGTCAACATCATCTGTTGCAGTAACGCCAGCCATTAAAAAGTCTGTAGTTACTTCTTTGTTCCAATTTAAAGTTAATTCAGTTGATGCACCACTTTCAAGTTCTATAACAGGTGCAACTTTATCATGACCACCACATTTATCTGATGATTCACCATCACATTCTGGATCTATACATTTACCACATTCTTCACACGCTGTATGTTCATGTTTTGGTGCATGTCCAAAACATTTATCTGATGATTCACCATCACACTCTGGATCTACACATTTACCACATTCTTCACATGCTGTATGTTCATGTTTTGGTGCGTGTCCTTGACATTTATCTGATGATTCACCATCACATTCTGGATCTACACATTTACCACATTCTTCACATACTGTATGTTCGTGTTTTGGTGCATGACCCATACATTTTTCATCACTTGTTCCATTACAATCTTCTGCAATACATTTACCGCATTCTTCACATGCAGTATGTTCATGTTCAGGAGTATTATTTCCTTTACAACCTTTACCATTACAACCGATTAATGAAACCACCATGACTAACATAATTAGACATAATAAAGCTTTTTTCATTTTTATTCTTTCTCCCTTCAATTAATAGGTTAATATTATTATATAATACATATATAATTTTTGCATAGAAATATATAATTTAAATTATTTAGAGTTAAAAATGTCTGATATATTTACATATCAGACATTTTTAGTTTATTGATAAAAAAATCTTAAATCCACCACTCATTAATTAACCTGCATATCCTAATCCTGCGATAACTAATACTACTAATGCCATTAATGGAAGATATGATGGCATCATATATACAGAATATAAAAAACAATCTAATATTATTTTTGGATTTTCATCAATAAATTTGAGATTAACAAAAATTAAAAAAGCAAAAATAATTAATATATATATTATCGGGAATAAAATTAATACTTTTTTAGTGTTTTCAAAAATTAATTCTTTTTTATTGATAATTACAATACTTCCAGTTATATAACATGCTGAAAAAATGCTTGTAACAATCGTAGTAAATATATTTTCAAATTTTACATATAACCAAATAAATAAAATACTTAAACAAATACCAATTATACTTATTATAAATACTCTTAAAATTGATTTTTTTTCTTCTTGTGTCATTCTTTTCATTTTATTATCACCTGATGAAATTATAACACACTAATAAAACATTTTCTACAAATTTAAAAAGCCGCTTCATTTTTCAATAAAGCGGACGTGGGTACTAATGGTGGACTAGGGGCGTACCCTACGATATCCGTGTCCGGAACCTTAAAAAATCAATAAAATCCCGTAATTTTTGAATTTTACGGGATTTTTAAACTATTGAAACGGGATTACTTTAGAAAAGTACGGAAAATTGGAAATTTTAATTCCGAACTTTGAAATTTCAATTTAACCTAATATATTTTAATGAAATTCTATTTTTTGATGAAAAATATATTTTCTTCGTACTTATTATAGTATTCAACTTGTATTAAAAACTCATTAATTTCTTTTTTAGTTGGTTCACTTTTCTTTGTATTTATAAAATATAATGTAGTTTCATCAATGTTAAATAGTTTAGATACTTCATCATCATATATATTAATTACTGCTTTTTTATTATTTATTTGATAAATTATATATATTGCTCCATCATCTTTTACGCAATCATCATATATTACTTTTAATTCATTTTCTGAAACAGTATCAGCTAATACATCAAAAAATATTTCTCCATATTTATCTATTTCTACTAATTCTAAACCAGAAGTATATGTTCTATTATTTTTAACATATATAGTATCTTTGAATAATTTATATATTTCTTCTTTAGGTTTATCTAATTTTGTTTCTTTAGGAGAAAATTCAAATTGTTTTATAACCTCTTCTACTTGCTCGTCTGTTAATCCATATTTATCTTTATGCAATAAAACAAATTTAGTAACATCATTCACAGGCTTATTCATAAATAATAGTATTAATCCAACAACTATTAATCCAATAAAAACTAATGATGATACAAAGATCCCAATAATATTTGCATTAGGATTATAATCTTCTTTAAATTGTTCTAAACCATATATTATTTTCCCATTATAATCAAAATTTATAATTTTATAATATTCTCCCCTAAAAAACACTTTATCAGCATAATGAATTTTGATATAATCACCTTTATTAAATTCTGCACCTTTTACCTTTTTTTCATTTATATAGAATTCTTTATCAAAGCCTTTAATATAAAAATCATAGTTAGAACTTTTTCCTTTAGGAGGTTGGACTTCAATTATTTCTCCTTCTATATAATTAAGTTCGCTTAAGTTGCTGTTATATACTTTGTTATAATTATAATAATCACAAGGCAATAATATTAATAAAAATATTGTTATTGCTGCAAATAAAAAACATATAAAAGAACTAGTATTGTTTACTAAATAATATTCAAATCTGCTCATAATATTTTGTCCATAATAATTATTAAAAATATTCAACTTTAGTTATTACCACTTTATCCCATACTTCTTTAAGGGTAAATCTCCCTTTAGAACCAAAGTGAAATAATTTATAATCTACATAAAATCTGAAAGGGAAATTAACATCTTCGCTATGATCTTTTGTTAATATACAAGTAATTCTATAATCAACTGTTTTATTTACTGGATATCCTATTTTTTCAATATAACGACCAATACTGCAATTTCTATAATGATTATATCCTTCAATATAAAAATTAACTTGTTTAATCTTCTTAGGATCATTTATTCCTTCTATAAATTCTTCATATGTCATATATATACCTCATTTTTATTAATTCAATGAACTTTGAACAATCATTGTCTCAATTCTATTTTTAGTTTTTTATTTCACTAAATCCTATACTTAATTATACCACACAAACCAAAAATTTACTACAAATTTAAAAAGCCGCTTCATTTTTCAATAAAGCGGACGTGGTACTAATGGTGGACTAGGGGCGTACCCTATGATACCCGTGTCCACAAGCTTAAAAAATCAATAAAATCCCGTAATTTTTGAATTTTACGGGATTTCTAAACTATTGAAACGGGATTACTTTAGAATGGTGCGGAAAATTGGAAAACTAAAATCCGCATCTTAAAGTTTCATATATGACAAATAACTGCATATGAAATTTAATTGCTACATCCATTTATATTTTCCTATATATGTGCAATAAATTTTACAGAAGCCATTCCATCTTCATTATGTTCTCCTACTTCCCCAATATATATAATATTCTTCTCATCGATAATTAAAATATCTAACATATAACTATTTATTGCATTTATAACTGCTTTTTCTAGTTGTAATTTTTTATCATATTTTAAGCTATAACACTCTTTTGCATTATATTTTGCATTAATTACTTTTAATATTTCTTCATCCATTAAGTGAGTTAAATCAATTTTTTCTATATCTGAATTAAAGTATTCTTTATAATCTAATAATTTAGTAAATGCTTTTTCTCTTTTATTAGGCTTATTAGAACTTAATTCAAATAGAATACGTTCTTTATATATATCTTTAATAAAGTTTTCTACAAATTGCTCGTTAACGCTTGCAACGAGTTTAAGCCCACCAAAAATTATTGGTTTACTTGGCAAAACC
>JAZOLP010000004.1:0-1650 GCA_045653225.1 Bacilli bacterium | reverse complement strand
ATCTAAAACTGTTTCATCAAATGGATCAAGCGCATAATCATGTCTGTTTGTTGTACGTTTGAAATTTTCTTTAGAATTACCAACATATGGACGTGCAATAATTCTTCCCACTTGCCAGTCTTTATTTTCAATTGTAATTTTACGTGCGTATTCACAAATTCTATATAATTCTTCAAGTGGAATAATTTCTTCGTTTGCAGCAATTTGAAGTACTGAATCAGCTGATGTATAAACTATTAATGCACCAGTTTCTAGTTGTTCTTCACCTAAATCTTTTAATATTTCAGTACCACTTGCAGAAATATTACCAATTACACGTCTTCCGCTAAAGTCTTCTAATTTTTTTATAAGTTCAGCTGGGAACCCTGTATCAGTAAATGATGGATATGGAGCAAGGACATTTAACCCCATTATTTCAAAATGTCCTGTAAGTGTATCTTTTCCTACACTTATTTCATGCATTCGTGCTACAACACCATTTAGAGCCTCATTTGGTGGTATTTTTGTGTTTTTACAAATATTTCCAATTCCTAACCACTCAAGTGTAGGAACGTTAAATTCTTTAGAACCCTCAGCAATATGACCAAATGTATTTGCACCTAAATCATTGTATTTTACAGAATCAACTGCTTCACCAATTCCCATTGAATCAGTAACTATTACAAATATTCTTTTATATAACATAATTATTTCCCTCCTCTTGGATGAGCTTTATCATAAACATTTTTAATTGTTTTATTATTAATATGAGTATAAATTTGAGTTGTACTAATCGATTCATGTCCAAGTAATTCTTGAATAATTCTAAGGTCAGTACCAGCTTCTAAAAGATGAGTTGCAAAAGAGTGACGAAGTGTATGTGGTGAAATTTCTTTTGTAATACCAACTTTTTTACATTGATCTTTTAAAAATAAAAAGAAACTTTGCCTAGAATAATGTCCACCTTGTGCATTTAAAAAAACAAATCCTGGATCAACTGTTTTACATAGCACTGGTCTATCATTAATAATATAATTTCTAAGAAGTTTTAAACAATAATCATTTACCGGAATTAATCGCTCTTTAGAACCTTTACCTTTTGTTGAAATCATCTTAGATGTCATTCTAAGATCACCGATTTTCAAATCAACAAGTTCAGACACACGAAGTCCACATGCGTATATTAATTCAACCATCACTTGATTACGTGAATTAATAGGCGTATCATTATTTAAACTATCAAGTAATGTCATTACTTCATCAACACTTAATACAGAAGGTAATTTTTTCGGTTTTTTAGGACTTACTATAGCTGAGGCTGGATTTTCTTTAACAACTTCTTCTATAAGTAAGTATTTATGAAAACTTTTAATACTACTTAGAGCTCTTGAAATTGAAGATGCAGAATACCCTAAATTTTTAATATAACCTAGATATTTTTTTATATGTTCTGCTTCAATATCTAAAACATCTTCAATTAATAAAGTATTAGTTAAATAATATACATAATTTTCTAAATCACTAATATATGAGTTAACAGTATTACTGCTACGCATTTTTTCTGATACTAAATAATTACGATATTCTAAAATTAATTCTTCCATTTATATTCTCCTAATCAGATATAAATTTTACAATTACACTATTTGCAACATATCTATATTCTTTTTT
>JAZOLP010000003.1:0-4161 GCA_045653225.1 Bacilli bacterium | reverse complement strand
AAAAAAGTGCTAAAACTAGCACTATTTTCTTTTAGAATGGTTAAACCTCGTTGTATAATATAGATTATAAGGATAATTAAAGTAATAATTTTGATAAGGATAATACATTTGACTTTTAGGAAGTACAAGTGTTTGTTGTTTGGGTATATTTTCTAAAACATCATTTTCTATAATATTAGTATCATTCAAATCCTCACCTGTAATATTATTTAAGTCTTCATAATTATTACTAAGTTTAGGATAATATTCTTCTATAAATGGTTCATAATTATCTAATTCTTCATTTAACACATTAGAAATTTCAGGAAGCCTAAGTTTTGTACCTGGAATCAGATGATTCCAATCCTTAATATACTTATTACATTCTTTTATTTCTTCTATATCAAGTTGATAACTAAGTGCTATTTTCTCAATTTTATCATTCATCCTTACAATATGAAATGTCATTATATTACCTACCTTCTAAAAAATCTTCATTAATTTCATTTTCTAAATTATCCAAATCATCATCGTTACAAATTTGGCTAACAACGTTTACCATCATCTTAGTTTCACCAATTACTTCTACTAAAATTTCAAAAACAACTTCTATTTCAATACCATCATTAATAATTAATGCGTTAGTACAAGTTGGTTGTTGAAGTACTCTTGCAACAACATCACAATGATCACTAATATTATCATTTAATACTTCTTTTACTTTTACTACGCCACAGTATTCAGTTGTGCTTCTCGCAACATCTGTTCTAGAATTATTTTCAGCAGAATACCAAATATTATTCTCAAATGATCCATTTACAACAACTTCTAACCCATTTAAAACAGTAGAAAATTGATGATTAATAATCCAACATCCAAGAACACTACTAACATCGGTATTAACAGAAACAGTTTCTTTAATTTTAAATTTTTTTCTACCTTTAGCTAAGACAGCACGTGTTACTATTTCACGAACTTCATTCACTCTTCATCCCTCCTTATTATAATATATTCTAATTTATTACTTAGTGTGACAAAGAGAAAATAAAAGATAATTTAATTCTACTTTATTATATGAAATTAAAATATTTTTATTGCAAATTTTAACATTAATATTAAAATATGGAGTATAATATTAATAACAAAAAAAGTTATATAGATTAGAGGTTGCGATGTAAATTAGTAACATAGGGAGCAGGCATGCAATGAACTATGTGAAAGGTAATCATCGCCGAATAAATTAAGTAGGCATATTTAATTTATGGGGTTATAGAAAACATCTATAACACTCCTACGTAAGTAGAGGCGCTAATACAATAATAATCATTTATTTATATTGTATTTAAAAAGCGTCTAGAACGCTTTTTTTTGTTTTTAAAATATATTATAAAAGGAGACAATCATCATGAAAAAAATCACAAAATTATTTTTATTTATCTTTTTAGGAGCATTAATTTTCACTTTAACAAGTTGTAAAGGAAATAACAATGTAGATGATAGACCTACATTTACAGTAGGTATGGAATGTGCTTATGCACCATTCAACTGGACAGAAAACTTAAAATCAGATACTAATTATCCAATAGAAGGAACAAACCTATACGCAGAAGGTTATGATGTTCAAATGGCTAAAAAAATTGCTGATTCATTAAACTATCGTTTAGTTATTAAAGCAATTGAATGGGATGGCTTAATTCCTGCACTTCAAGCTGGACAAATCGACGCAATAATTGCAGGTATGAGTGACACAGAAGAAAGACGCGCAAATGTTGATTTTACAGTAGCATATTATAAATCAACTCATGTTCTTGTAATGGATAAAAATTCATCATATATTAATGGTACAACATTAAATGATTTTGCTGGTGCTAATGTTGTAGGACAAATTGAAACATTATATGATAGCTTAATCGATCAATTAGTAGGTGTTAATCATTTAACTCCTCTTGCAGATGTTCCTACTATTATTACAAGTATTAAATCAAAAAGAGCTGATATTACTATCTTAGAAGAGCCTGTAGCAAAAGGTGTTATCGAAACTAATCCTGATTTAACATATATTAAACTTCAATCAGGTTTTAATGTTTCAGAAGAAGATGTATGTGTTGCTATAGCTGTTAAAAAAGGAAATCAAGATTTACAATTAAAAATAAATGAAGTTTTAAATCAAATTACAGAAGAAAATAGAAATTCATTAATGAATCAAGCTATTATAGATAACGCAGAATAATATGAAATTTTTTAAAAATAAAAGCAAATATGAAAATTGTTTCTTTTATTTATTTGCAATAATCTCTTTGATATATGGAATTGTAATAGCAACATCAAATAATCTTACAGGCATAAGACTATTCAATGCTAATGCAACTTCTTATATCTTAATAGGATTTAGTATCTTTTTAATAATTATTGAAACAGTTTTCTTAACATTCTATAAGAATCAATCTATAAAAAGAATATTTTATTTATTCTCAATTATAGTATTTAGTTTAGTTGTCGCAGATATTTTATTATTTGGTATGATTAGAAACTTCATAACAGCTTCTAATCTTACAAAAAGACCTTCCTCACTTGATCCATTAGGAGTAAGACTTGCCTATATTTGTTTAAAAAATTATACATCAATTCTAAAAGGTGTGTGGACTACTTTATGGTTAAGTATGGCTGGTACAGTAGTTGGCTTAATTTTAGGATTACTATTTATAACTCTTACAACTTTAGAAGTAACCCCTAAAGATAATGAATTTGTTGCTTTTTTAAAAAGAATTGGTAATGTATTTGTTCAAACATATGTAACTGTATTTAGAGGTACACCAATGATGGTTCAAGCTATCATTATCTACTACTTCTTACCTGGAATACTTGCTGGTATTTTTAATGTTGACCAAGGATTACTTAATCAAATATTATCAGTTGGCATTTCTGGTTTTATTACAGTAAGTTTAAATACAACAGCCTATTTAACTGAAGTACTTCGTGGTGGTATAGAAGCACTAAATAAAGGACAAATGGAAGCTGCTAGAAGTCTTGGCATGACTCGTGCTCAAGCAATGATCCACATTATACTACCTCAAGGTATAAAGAATTCACTTCCATCAATCTGTAATGAATTTATTATTAACATAAAAGATACATCAGTATTAAGTGTTATTAGCGTAATGGATTTATTCTTTATTATTGATCAAATTAATGGAAGAAATGCAAGTAATGATGCTATATTCATCGCAGCAATAATTTATTTATGCTTAACATTTAGTATATCAAAATTACTTGGTTTACTTGAAAAGAAAATGAACCTAGTGTCTAAACCACTTCCAAGTTCAAATTAGGTGATATTATGAACAAAAAAATTATTCAAATAAAAAATTTACATAAATACTTTGGAAAACTTGAAGTATTAAAAGGAGTAGATTTAGACATTTATGAAGGAGAAGTAATCTCAATTATAGGTTCTTCTGGAAGCGGAAAAAGTACACTACTTAGATGTTTAAATTTACTTGAATATCCAACAAGTGGGAATATCTATTTTGAAGATAAAGACATAGTAGATCGAAAAACAAACATTGATACAATAAGAGAAGAAATTGGTATGGTATTTCAATCTTTTAACTTATTTGAGAATATGAATGTTTTAGATAATTGCACAGTTGCACAAATAAAAGTTTTAAAAAGATCTAAAAGTGAATCAAAAGAAATTGCTGTAAATTATTTAGAACAAGTTGGATTATCTAATTTTATTCATTCTGATACTAGAAGTTTATCAGGTGGTCAAAAACAACGAGTTGCTATTGCAAGAGCTCTTTGTATGAATCCAAAAGTAATTCTTTTTGATGAACCAACAAGCGCACTTGACCCTGAAATGGTCGGTGAAGTATTAGATATTATAAAGAGTTTAAAATCGCTTGGTATGACCTTAATAATAGTTACACACGAAATGGCCTTCGCAAAAGAAATTAGTGATCGTGTTATCTTTATGGCTGATGGCGTAATTGTTGAAGAAGGAATTAAATCAGAATTATTCGATAATCCTAAAGAACCAAGAACAAAAGAATTTTTAAAACGTTTTATAAATAGTTAAAAAAGCTCCCAAAGGGAGCTTTTTTCATTAATTAGTTTTATTAATAATCTCATAACATTTATTATAATAATAATTAAATCTATCGTCAATTTTAAGTTTATACT
>JAZOLP010000002.1:0-10011 GCA_045653225.1 Bacilli bacterium | reverse complement strand
TTGTATATCAGGTATGTTAAAAATAGAATTTACTACTAACATTAAAGATTATGTTATTTATATTAGATATTCTAATAGTAGAGCATCTGAAGTAATAAAAGTAGAGAAGATTAAATCTTCTCTACTTTATTTCATATTTCTTGTATAATTCATATAAATGTTTGCTAAGAATAACTTTATAATAAGTGCCATTATCTTGATATGAAGTTTCTAAAACATTTGCTTTTTCCATTAAAACATTCCCTACTTCCCCATTTGTATAAGGAACTAATAGATTAGTTAATACTTCATCTGGGAATAATTCTTTTTCTATGTATTCAATTAATTCTTTAATTCCTTTATTAGATTTATTAGAAATTCTTAGTGATGGATTATATGATGTTGGAATAAATATTTCATTTGTAACTAAATCTGTTTTATTAAAAACATAAACACAAGGAATATTAGAACAATTAAGTTTATCTAATACATTTTTTGTTGTTTCAATTTGCCAATCAACATAGGGGCTTGATGAATCAATTAAATGAACAATTAATGATGCTTCAGTGATTTCTTCTAAAGTAGATTTAAATGATTCTACTAAATGATGAGGAAGTTTATTTACAAACCCTACAGTATCTGTAATTAAAAATTCATGATTGTTTTCTAATTTAATTCTTCTTGTAGATGTTTCTAATGTTGCGAAAAGCATATCTTTTACAAATACTTGTTTTTCAGTTTCACCTTCAACATAATTTAAAATACTATTTATTGTGGATGATTTTCCTGCATTTGTATAACCTACAAACGCAACTGTTTTTACTTCATTTTTTGCTCTTGATTTACGTGATGTTTGTCTGCTTAATACAACATCACTAAGTTCAGTTTTTAATTTATAAATTCTGTTTTCTATATATCTTCTATCAAGCTCTAGTTTTGTTTCACCAGCTCCACGTCTTGCTCCGGCGCCGCCACCACCACCGCCACCAATACGGGAAAGATTTTTTCTTGCTCCAATAAGTCTTGGTAACATGTAATTTAGATTTGCTATTTCTACTTGTAACATAGCTTCTTTTGTTTTAGCTCTTGTTTTGAATATTTCAAGAATTAACATCGTTCTATCCATAATTTCACAAGGTAATTGATCTGCAAGATTTGAAAGTTCAGCAGGTGATAATTCATCATTAAAGATAACGTAATCAACTTCAATTAAATTACATAATTCAACAAGTTCTAAAAGTTTTCCACTACCAATATATGTAGCATTATTTGTGTATGCTAAATTTTGTGTTAGTATTTCAACACATTCAATATTACAAGCTTCACATAAACTTACTAGTTCTTTCATTTCATAATTGAAAACTTCATCTTTACCTGTACATACACCTACAAGGATTGCTTTAGAAAGGATATTATTTTCCATATATATTCCTCCTTTTTATAAATTCATTATTATTATATCAAAAACTAAATACAATTTCTAAAATTATAATAAATTAACTTTTATCATCATATAATAAAACGTATATTAAAAGATAAGGAGAAAAGGTAAATGTTAGAAACATTTAGCATAAGAGCAGTTGAATTAATTGAAGCTGCTAAAAACCTTGTAAGAATAAATAATGAAACAAATGATGAGGAGCCAGTGAATACTTTTTATTTGTTGTTATCTATGTTTAACGCAAATGATACTATTTGTCATTTTTTATTAAATGAATTAGAAATTAAACAATTAGATTTATATAATTCTTTTGATGAAATAAAAGATACTGAAGAATTATCAAAAACATTTACAAAGGAATTTGAACAATTAGTTATTGATTCACAAACATTAGCAAAAGAAGTTAAATCGGAATACGTATATGATGAACATTTGTTTTATGTTATGTTAGATAATAAAAATCTAACAGCAACAAAAACTTTGATAAATTTAAAAATAGATATCGAACAATTAAAACAAGATATTATCGATATATTTAGTTTTTATGAAGAATCAATATTTTCTGTAGAAAATATCCCTACAAAGGAACTGCCTTATTTAGTCAATCTTTCTAAAGAATCTAATATCCATAATTATGTTAAAAGAAAAGATTATATAGAACAAGTAATATATATATTATCTAAAAGACAAAAAAATAATCCATTATTAATTGGTCAAGCAGGTGTAGGCAAAACAGAAATTATCAAAGCTTTATCTAAAATAATTGATAAAGATATATATGAGTTAGATTTAGGTAGTTTAATATCTGGAACAAAATATCGTGGCGAAATGGAAGAAAAATTAACAAATGCAATAAAATATGTAATTAACAAAAATGCGATTTTGTTTATTGATGAAGTTCATAATATAGTTGGCGCTGGTTCAAATGATGGTTCTTTAGATATTGCAAATATTCTTAAACCATATTTATCAAAACCACCTCTTAAATTAATCGCAGCAACAACATTAGAAGAATATTATAAATATATAGAAAAAGATAAAGCCTTAATTAGAAGATTTCAAACAATTTTTATAGATGAGCCAACAAAAGAAGAAACAAAAGAAATTTTACATGGGATAAAAATAAATTATGAAGAATTTTATAATATAAATATTTCTGATGAATTAATTGATTATATTATTGATGTGTCTAATAATTACATTTTAAATAAAACATTCCCAGATAAAGCTATTGATTTATTAGATGAGACTTTATCAAGATATAAAAACTATAAAAAGGATTTTAAAGAAATAGTTAATGATTGTATAAATTCACATCTTGGAATAACTATTCCATCTATCGATTTATTATTAAATTCTAACCTTTATTATAATGAATTAAAACATTTATACATGAGAAAAATAAAGCCAATAAATACATTGTATAATTTAGGAGTAGTTCAAGTTGATAATTCGTTTAATATTCAGTTATTAATAAAAGATTTAAATAAAATATTTGGCTTAAAACAAGAAAATGTTTTAGAACTAGATTTATCAGATTATAATAATTTAGAATCAATAAATAATTTAGTAGGCTCATCTAAAGGTTATGTAGGATATGATCAAGGTGGATTATTATATAATCATTTACTAAAATATCCATTTAGTATTATATATATAAAAAATTATTCAAATGCATCTTCTTATATTAAACAATTCATTAACAGTTTATTTAAAAAGTCACTCATTATAGATTCTCATTCAAGATATATTTATTTAAAGAATGTATTATTTATTGTAGATTCAAATGAGATTTCTTCTAATTTGGGTTTCATTAAATCAAAAACTGAATCAAACATTTATGATGTTTCTATTAATACAAAAATTGAAGAAACTAATGAATTATTTAATTTACTTCTAAAAAAAGGTAATATAATTGATGCTTTTAAATTAATAAATAAAATAGATCAAATTAATATTTACTATCAAGCTATCTTAAAACCAATTGGAAAATATGTGATTAACCAAAATAAAATAATTGAAATAACTAGCACTAGTTAATTCGTTTAATTAGTGTTTTTTAAAATATAGAAAAAACTTTTTGTTTATTTAAAACTTTTTTTTCTTTATGTGATATAATATAAAAGTATAAGTACGTTTACACGAGGTGCAATATGAATAAAATGGAAAAAGAAAGAAGAAAGAACGAATATAATATTCAATCTATCAATGAACATTTATTAAATATTTTAGAAGAAAATTATTATATTGAATTAGGCAATGTAAATTTAAAAGTTCTTGATAAGCTTTTCAATGGACATCCCGTTGCACTAGGAGAACTATATTATTTTGATATTACATCATGTGGTATTGGTAAGATTACTGATAATTCAAACTCAGATATTAATTATCAATTAAATTACTTATATAGCTTACATCAAAAATCTTCTACATCTAAATTTATCTTAACTTGTGGTACAGCAAGATATATCGATAAATCAGGTGTTGAAAAATTTGCTCCTATCGTACTAATTCCTTTATCAATTGATTATATTAAACAAGAAGTGGTAATTTGTGGACATGCTTGTTTTAATACAATGTTACTACGTTTATGTAAAACTGATGAACTACTTAATGAAAAACAAATAGCTGATTTAAGCACACTATCTGATTCAAGAATTGATAATGTTTTTGAACTAGATAATGTATGTATGAAACTTAGAGATATTACAGATTTTTATATTGGCACATCAAACTATTTATCTTTAATGGAAGTTGAGTACTTAGACTATATTGAACAAGAAAACTTTTTTAACATTCAACGTTCAATATATGAAATCAACGACATTGAACTAATTAAAAAATACTTTAAGAATGTTCACGCAATTAAACCTGCAAACATTGAACAAAAATATATTATATTAAAAGCTCATAATGGTGAAAATATTGTTGTTGATGGGAAACTTGGCGCAGGAAAAACATCTACAGCTTTAAATATCTTATCAGATAAAATATATGATGGCAAGAAAGTGTTATATGTTAACCAAGATTTAGACAATATTAGTGATTTTAGAAGATATATTAAATATCTAGGTTTTGATCGATATTCATATGATTTGACAAAAAATGTATGGAATTTAGATGAAATTGAACAACTTGATGTTCTTCCAGTCGAAAATTTCAATTATAATGTAATTGATGATATTAGTGAATATCGAGATACTTACCATAAGAAATTCCATGGTTATCCATATAGTTATATTTTAGAAAAATTAGCAACTAGAAAATCAATGGGATTAGAAAATAAAATATATCTTGAAAAAAACCTTGACAGAGAAGAAGTAGAATATATTTATAAATCATTAAAAGAAATAGAAGTTTGTTTATCAAAAGTAGATCCTTTACCTAATAATGTTTGGGCTAGATTACAATCTGGAAAAAGTGCATTAACACCAAACGATATAAAAGAACATACAAAGATGTTCTTTGATCAAAATAGAAAATTAATCAAACAATTAGATAAACTTACATCTAAACACCATTTAAATAAGATTGAGAACATTACAAGTTTTTATCATTTAATAGAAGAAATCAATAGCTTTAAAATTTATAAACCGCTTGTTATTTGGGGAACAGATGATTTCTTAGAAAAAAATATTGACGCATTAACAAAAATTTCTCATTATGTTGATTACTATTATAATTCTAAGTCTTATTATGATTCTCATTGTACTAAGGAATATGAACCAAGTTCAATTGAAACTGCATTTAAATCAATCATTAATAAAAGGTATAATGTATCTGATCATCAATCAAAAGATATTGAATATGTTGATCAAATATTAAATAATTTTGATCTTATTGAAAGTATTTTAGCCAAAGCAAAGAAATGGGTTTCATCTTCTATCAATATTTATGATAAGATTAAAAATTATTTTGATTTTGAAACACCTAGTTCTGAACAATTTGTATTATTAAATAAATTATTAAATTTATTTGAAACTTCTGATATAGATGATTCATGGTTAAATGAATTTGTTCTAAATCCTAAAATTTTAAGAGACAAAGCAGAAAAGTTAAATAAAATAAATAATTATATTATAGAACAATATCAATCATTAGAACCGTTCTTTAATATGGAAGAAATGACTTATAACTCCTTAAAAGAATTAATGATCGATGATCGATATATCAAACGTGTTAAAGCATTATTAAATAAAAATGATTTAAAGAAATACAAAACTAATGCAAACATTGTTGGAACTAATCTTAAACTTTATTACGATAAAATTACTGAGCTTAAAAATGAATTACCTGATGATACTACCTTAAATAAAAATGATGAAAATACTTGGGGAAATTATCTAGCTTTTATCAATTTTATTAACTCATTATCACCATGGGAAACAATTGTATTAAATTTATTTATTAAAAAAACTCAAACTATTAAAGATTATAAGAGAACTAATCTAATAAAAGATTTAACTATTTTAAGAGATAATCAAAAAGAACTAGAAATTATAGAATCTGGTTTATCAACTTTTAATCTAAATGTTTCTGGTACTAACTTTATAGAATCTGTAAAGTCTATAAAATCTTATATTCCTTATTTAGAAAAAGTTTTAAATGCAATTGAAAAAATTAAATCTTGTTTCAAACAAAATATATATATTAAAACTTATGATGTTTTATATTTAATTGAAATTGATAAACAATATTTAGAAAGTATAAAACACTTTAATGACAATGATGAATATTACAAAACTTTATATGGTAAAGCTTATAAAGGAAGCGATACAGATACAATTTCTTTAGCGCAAACAATTGAACATTTTAGAAATTTCATTAAACGTTTAAAACATTATGATGGAATTACCCAAGAAGATGTTTATACAGCATTATTAAATGATAATGTATATGATGAATTTATGGATAGTTGTTCTAACTTTAGCCATTTACATGAAAAGTGGTATAACGCTTTAAGAGGTTTCTCGACTTGTTTCTATCAAGGAAAAATGAATCTTCAAAATCGTTCATTCGTTGAAATAGATGAAATTTTAACTGAATATGTAAATAAATTAGATCAATTAGAATATGTTCATAAAGTAGAACATATTTTAGATACTTATCATTATTATGGTTTAAAAGATTTTGCTAATAATATTCAAGAAGGTAAATTTAATAATGACATAAATATTATTTCCGAACTTTATTTATATTCTACTATGAACAAATACTATCATGATATGATTAAAGAAGGATTTAAAGAGTTTAGTATTAATAATTTAATTAAAACTGTAAATGAATTTGAAAAAGAAGAAGAACGTTATTGTGAAACAAATATTTTTGAAATGCGTAAACGTCTTAATTCATTACAAAGAAAGATTAAATCATATAGAATTACTCCATTTATTGATCCATTTAATGCGATAATTGCAAATGCTCCACATTATAAAAAATTATTTATTGCTGATGTTGATGTGTTTAATCGAATGAATGATTTTTCACATTTTGATTTAGTAATAATAGATGATGCTCATTTATCAACATCAAATAAATATTCTAATTTGTATAAAGCTAATCAAGTTATTATTTTTGGTGATGCATCATTCCAATCTTCTGCGACAAACAGTTTAATGCAAAGAAACAAAAACTTTACTTGCGTTCCTTTACATAAACGATATATAGAAATGAAATCTGAATTCGGTAATGTATGGCAAAATGATAATCAATATATATACACACCATCATTAAAAATTGAAAAACATCAATTGTCATCACTTGAATCAATGATTGATATGATTGTTGATAAGTTTAAAGAATATCAAGACAAACCAAATAAAGTCTTAATTAATGTTTTAGTTTCTAAATCAAATACACGTAGAGAAGTTTATACTTTACTTGCTAATAAACTTTCATCTATAATGTCAATGGAAGAAACAATTAGAGTGCTAAATTTATCTATAAAGATTATATCTACTAATTACGAATCAACAAGAATGTCAGATTTTACATATCTATGGTATGAAGATTTAGAATCTTTAAATAGTATTAATTTAGACTTAGTTAAAAGAAATTATATTACAGCAAAACATGCTGTATACCTATGTTATCAAGGATTAAGAGTTACAAAACAAAATGAATTATTAATTGAACAAATAGATGATTTTATTGGTGATCCAATTAAATTATCATTTAGAATTGATGGGATTACGAAAATTATTTTCGAACGTTTAGTAAAATATGGCATTGATGTTGAGGTTGGTCCTGGTTACATTGACTTAGTTATTAAAAAACACAATACTAACATTGGTATCATCATTTATGGTCAAAGAACTGACATGTGTTATTCAATGGTTGATGATTACATTTATTATGTTAATGAATATAAAAAACGTGGATGGGATATTCACATTTATTGTATGGAACAATTAAATAAAAATTTAGAGGATGTTATTGCTGAAATTGTTAAATTATCAAAAGAAGGTAATAAATAATGCATAGTAATAAAAAAATGTTTATTAATATTATTCATGTATTTAGAGATTATCCTAATCATTTATCATTAATAAAAAAAACAATAAGAACACAACTTTCAAATGGTTTTGATATTAACACAAAATATTTAAGAGGAAAAACACTAGCTCATTATGTAGTTAAATACAATGTTACAGGTCTTTTTATCTATTTATTTAAATGTGGCTTAATATTAGATATTTGTGATGATAATTATGATACTCCTCTTCATTTAGCTATAAAAAATAATCGTGTTACTTTAGTTAAAGAATTAATAAACTGTGGTGTAGATATAAATCTTGCGTGTGAGCTAGAAGCTACACCCCTTCATTTAGCTGTAACTGAAGGTTATTATGATATTGTTAAATTATTATTAAAAGCTGGTGCAGATGTTTCTTTAGTTGATGAAAGAAATCACTCACCTCTTGATTACGCATTAGACGAAAAAAATGATCATATCATAAATTTATTAAAAAATAAAAAGTAGAAAGGTAAAAACAAATGTTTAATACATTAATAAAATTTGAATCACAAGATGGTCAAATCAATTATACAATGTTATTAATTGAACTTGGTATCTTTATTCTAATGTTTGCTGTACTTGCATTTTTTGTATATCGTAAAACAAAAAGAGTTAAGACTATTGTTATTACAGTTGTTTACTTAATTGCAGGGTTAGCAGCATGTATACTAAATCTAGAATTAGTTAAATTTGCTTTATTATTTTTAGGCACATTAGTTTGTACTAATTGTTTAATTGTAACAACTAATGAATCAAAATCAAACGCTAGAAATTATGCTCCTGTTGTTAAAACGCCAAAAAGCACTTTAACTGATGAAGATGCAAAACAAAAGCTTATTGATGATTTAATTACAGCTACAGCATATCTTGCTTCAAGAAAAATCGGTGCTATTATTACTATTGAAAAAACACAAAATTTAAATACATACATTGAAAAAGGTGTTAAGCTTGATGCAGAAGTTACTGTAGAATTGTTAAAAACTATTTTCTTCCCTAATACAGCATTACATGATGGTGCTGTTATTATTAGAGGAAATAGAATCATGTGTGCTGGTACATTCTACACTCCTAGTGATAAACCAGACATTAATAGTGAATTAGGTTCACGTCACCGTGCTGCAATAGGTATTAGTGAAGATAGTGACGCATTTACATTAATTGTTTCTGAAGAATCAGGTAAAATCTCAACAACACTTGGTGGAACTATTACACAAGGGTTAAGTGAAGAAGCACTTAAATTATCATTAGCTAATCATATTATTATTCAATAAAAGAGGTGCGATATGATTACAACAATTTATTCTTTAGCATTTTTATATCAAGCAGTTGATAAAATTGGTATTGTACTATATTCAGTTTTATTTACTGTAATGTTATTTATGATATTTGTTAATCTAGTTATATTTAAAAAGATTGATTTTCTAACTATTTTATTATCAGTATTTTTAGTGTTATTATTATTTTTTAATCCTGAAAAAGAAAGATTATTTTATGTTGTAATTGCTGTATTATATATATATTCATTGCTTAGAATTGTTTTAATGGTTTATAAATATTTATGCAGAGAAACCATTAAACAAAAAGTAGAAGAACATATTAAAAATGATACAATTGATTTCTTTATTTGTATGGATGATAAAAATAAAGTTTTAAGTTCAAGTTCTTCTTTTGCTCAAATGACAAAATTAACAAAAAAAGAAATTCTAAAAAAAGATGCTTGGGATTTAATTTTTGAAGCTTTTGATGTGCATAAAATTAATAATGAAGAATTTATTACATCTAATAAAGAATTCTTTATTTCTCATTTAGATGAAGTATTAAGTAAATATAAAATGTACGAATTCTCTTTAGATATTAGATTAAACTATGAAGAAAACTTAACTCATTATCATGGATATATTCAGGCTATTTATTTAAAAGATAAGAGAATTGGTAGTGCAGTATATTTATACAGTGATAAACAAAATTTAATTACAACTATTAAAGAAAAACTTGATTTAAGTATTAATAATCTTTATAATCATAAAAATGTTTTACATATCTTAATGAGTTTATCAGAAGGTGTAGCATTATA
>JAZOLP010000001.1:0-1626 GCA_045653225.1 Bacilli bacterium | reverse complement strand
CTATTCTATATTGAATAGGTAATTTAAAAAAATTTATTATTATAAAAAAACCTTTACAGTATTTTACTGTAAAGGTTTAAATTATCTTCTTTCTAAGCACACTACACATTCTGTATTTGAAGTTTGAGGGAACATATCAAGTGGTTGAATAGATAAAATATGATATTTCTTTTGTAAATGATTACAGTTTTTAGCAAGAGTAGCTGGATTACAAGAAACATAGATTAATTTCTTAACTGGATGTTCTTGTAAATAATTAATTAATTTTAAGTCAAGTCCAGTTCTAGGTGGATCAACTACTAATACATCTGCTTCAAAGCCTTTTTTATACCATTTAGTCATATTAGAAAGTACATCACCTGAATAGAATGATGCATTTTTAACGTTATTTAATTCAACATTATTGTTAGCATTTCTAATTGCTTCTTCGTTAGTATCAATACCACGTACTTCTTTAACATATTTACTTAAGAATAGTCCAATTGTACCTACACCACAATAAGCATCTATTACTTTTTCATAACCTTTTAGTCTTGCAGATTTTACAACTTGATTATATAGTTTTTCTGTTTGTTCTAAGTTTAATTGGAAGAAAGCTGTAGGTAATAATTCAAAACTGAAGTTTTCAATCTTTTCTACAATTGTTTTCTTTCCTGCAAGTAAATAAGTATTTTCACCAAAGTTTTCAAGTGCATCAGTATCATGATTAATACTAATATAAACACTAACTACATTTTTGATGCTAGTTAATCCTTCTGCAATCTTAATTGTTCTTTCATCTTTTTTGAATAAAATTAAAGTAACTTGAATTTCTTTTGTTGCAGTAGAACTTCTAACAACAACATGACGAAGTACACCATCACGAAGTTTAGGATTATATGCGATAACTTGATATTTAGTTAAATACTTTAAGATTTCATCAACCGCAGATCTTATATCTTTCTTTTCTACATCACAATTATCTACATAAACTAGTTTGTTAGAATCAAACGCATAAAGACCTGTAACAAGGCGTTTTCCATCATATCTTACTGGAAGTTTAGCTTTATTACGATAATGCCAAGGATTATCCATACCAATAGTATTTTTAAATATTACTGGATTTAGATTTCCATCATAATAACGATCAAATGCTTCTTGAACTAATGATTTCTTATATTTTAATTGTCCTTCATAACTTAAATGTTGGAATTGACATCCACCACATACATTATAATGTGGGCATTTAGGTTCTACACGATAAGGACTAGTTTCACCTTTAATTTTAACAAGTACTGCTTTTGCGTATTTTTCATTTACTTCTGTAATTCTTACTACACATTCTTCACCAGGAAGAGTATTATTTACAAATACTGCAAGTCTCTTGTAATAACCAATACCTTCACCATTAATACCAATTCTTTTAATAGATAATAAAATTTCTTGTTTTTCTTTTACAACATTAGTTACCATAGTAACACTCCTTCTACAAATTTATTTCACATATATTATAACATTATTTTAATAATTTTATATTTTTTTTACTTAAAAAGTATATTTTTAAAAACATTTTTTAGATAAAATTAAAAAAATATGGTATAATATTTAATAATTAATAAGGAGGTTATTTATGAGTAAAAATAAAAA